>JBFLZU010000029.1:13103-46667 GCA_040756155.1 Nitrospirota bacterium
TTTACTTCTGACCACTAATTCTCTGTCCTTCTCACAGGAACAAGAATAGCTACTGTCCTGTTATCCTCGTTGAGATATTTTTTTGCAACCATCTGAATATCTTCCTTTGTTACAGCCCTTATTCCTGGCAGATATTTCTCTATATACCTCCAGTCACCGAGACTTTCAGCCATCCCGAGTAATTCAGCCTGAAAGAATATAGAATCCTGAGACATAAGAAACGATGCTTCTATCTGGTTTTTTGCCTTCTCGAGTTCTTTATCTGATACATATTCTTTTTTAAATCGTTCAATCTCATTGTAAAGTGAGTCTTCAACCATTTGTATGTCCTTTCCTATAGTTGCGGCAGCATAAAGATAAAAAAGCGTAGAGTCCTTTGACAGCCCTGAATAATCCCCACCTGCGTATAGTGCTATCTGTTTTTCATATACGAGATTCCTGTAAATTCTGGAGCTTTTACCACTCGAAAGTATGGTTGAGAGAACCTCGAGGGCATAACCGTCTTTATCCTTCAGCGTTGGGACATGATAACCTGCAATAAGATAAGGGAGTTCAGCCTCTTTCTTAATCTTTATCCTTCGTTCTCCCTTTTGTTGAGGTTCAGCGGGGGCCTCTTGTGGTGGAATATTTGCAGGCCGGAGTGAGCCAAAGTGTTTTTCAATATTGCGGAGAAGGCTCTGGGTATCAAAATCACCTGCAACAACTATGGTTGCATTATTAGGGGCATAATAAGTTTTATAATAGTTATAGAGGTCTTCTCTCGTTATAGATTTGATGTCTGACATCCAGCCAATTACAGGATTTCTGTAAGGATGGGTTTTGTAAGCAACTGATAGAAGTTCTTCATAAGCAGTATTCTGAGGGTCGTCTTCATACCTCATTCTTCTTTCTTCAGCGACTACATCCTTTTCTGATGCCACCTCTTTAGGTTCAAGGCGGAGGTTTACCATCCTGTCAGCCTCAAGATCGAGTGAGATGTGCAGCCTGTCTGATGCAAGTATCTGATAATAAGCAGTATAATCCTTTGTTGTAAAGGCATTATCTCTTCCACCATTTCTCTGTATTATCTTTGAAAACTCGGTTGGTTTAATCTTATCTGTTCCTTTAAACATCATATGCTCAAGCAGATGAGACATCCCTGTCTTACCTGAAGGTTCATTCCTTGAGCCAACCTTATACCATACCTGAAATGTAACGATAGGAATCCGATTGTCTGATAGAGTTAACACCTTAAGTCCATTTGGCAGTATGGTCTCTTTAACTTCACCAGCATGGAGAACAGTGAACAGTGAAAACAGGATTAAAGGGGTAAGGATTAAAGGAATAAGATTACCCCTTATCGCTTTAATCCATAATCCTATCTTACTCGATTCCATATTTCTTCAACCTGTGTCTCAGCGATCTGAAACTTATATTCAAAAGTCTTGCTGCTTTTGTTTTTACGCCATCTGCTGCCCTGAGTGCCTTTAAGAGTAGATCCTTTTCAACATCTCTCACTATACTATCAAGGTAGATGCCTTCCTCCGGCATATCGGTCTGAAGTAATTGACCTGAGAGCCTTTCCTGCCTAACTTCTTCTGGTAAATGAATGGGTTGTATAACCTCATCATCTGTCAATGCTACAATCCTCTCAATTGTATTCTCAAGTTCTCTTACATTTCCTTTCCAATCTGCCTTAAGCATTACATCCATTGCTTCTGGTGATAAGCGTTTAGTCCTGTGAGGGGAGTATTTCTTCAGAAAATATTCTATAAGAAGAGGTATATCTTCACGACGTTCCCTAAGTGGAGGAATATGAATAGGGATGACATTGAGTCTGTAGTAAAGATCTTCTCTAAATCTGTCATTTAGGATGTCATCCTTCAAATCCCGGTTTGTTGCTGCTATTATCCTTACATCTACACCGATATCCTCTGTTCCACCGATTCTTCTGAAAGTGTGGTCTTCAAGAAACCTGAGGAGTTTGACCTGAATAAATTGTGGTGTCTCCCCTATTTCATCAAGGAATATTGTTCCACTATCAGCAATCTCAAAGAGACCCTTTTTATTTGAAATAGCACCTGTAAAAGACCCCTTCATGTGTCCGAAGAGTTCACTCTCGAGGAGTGTCTCTGGCATAGCACCACAGTTTATAGCCACAAAGGGCGCCTCTGTCCTCTGGCTTAAACTATGTATGCCTCTCGCCACAATCTCTTTCCCTGTGCCACTCTCTCCAGTAATAAGCACACTGCTCATGGTTGTAGCTACCTTCTGTATTAAAGAGAAGAGATTTTGCATTGCGGGGCTTTTACCAATGATATTCTCAATACCAAACCGTCTTCTCAGCTCCTGTTTTAGGAGGATATTCTCCTTTCTTAGTTGCTTTTTCTCAAGTGCATTCTTAATAACCAGTCTTATCTCATTGACATTGAATGGCTTGGTTATGTAATCGTATGCCCCTGCTGTAAGTGCTTCTCTGGCTGATTCGACTGATGCAAAGGCTGTAATCATCAAGACAATAGTCTCTGGTGATAACTCTTTTGTTGTCTTAAGAACCTTTATACCGTCTATCCCTTGCATTCTTATATCTGTAATCACAAGATCAAATATCTCTTTTTTTAGAATCTCCACTGCCTTTTCACCACTATCTGCAACAGAGATATTATATCCTTCCTTCTCAAGTATAAACTGTAAAACATCCCGCATTCCTTTTTCGTCGTCTACTACTAATATCTTAGCCATGTATCGCTACGCTCAATTCAAAATTCAAAGTTAAAAATTTAAAATAAATGAATTTCATGATCTTTAATTTTGAATTTTGCATTTTTAATTTTAAATTTTCATCGGCAGATAAACCTTGAATGTTGTCCCTTTCCCCTCTTTACTCTCTACCCTTATCTTTCCACCATGTTCTTCAACAATCCGATGCACGATAGCAAGTCCCAAGCCAGAGCCATTGTTCTTAGTAGTAAAGAATGGATAAAATATTCTTTTAAGGTCTTCTCTTTTTATTCCGTATCCAGTATCTGAAAATCTAAGTTCTACAAATCCATCTGTCTCTTTCATGGATGATACAATAAGTAATCCACCATCTGGCATTGCCTGAATAGCGTTCATATAGAGATTCCATAAGACCTCTTTGATCTGAGCAGGGTCAAGTAGAAGTTCAAGTTTGCCCTGATAGAGATCTTCGATTATCTTTATTCCTTCATTGTAATCTCTTGAATTTCTCAGGAGTGTTATCATCTCTGTTATTATAGTATTCAGTTCACATAACTGTAAAGATAAAGATCTTGGTTTTGCGTAATTCAAGAAATCTGTTATTATCGTGTTTAATCTATCCATCTCATTCAATGCAATCTCCATGAGTCGTCGGCTCTTCTCGTCCAGTAGAAGTTCTTCCCTGAGCATCTGAATCGAACCACTCAAAGAGGCTAATGGGTTTCTTATCTCATGTGCAATCCATTGCGATAGTTCACCGATAGCAGCCATCTTCTCCTTGTCCCTTAATTCCTCCTCTTTTTTCTTCAACTCCGCTGTTTTTTTCCTCAATCTATCTGCAAGACTGCTGCTAAGATATGCAACAAGGAAAAAGGCAATAATGTGAATGAATATGTTGTATAGGTATTCCTTTTCTTCAAGATACACATCGGGAAGTAAGGGGAGAAAAGAATAAAATTGCAGATCAATCAATCCACCGTAAAAGATACTGCTTAGTGATGCAGCTAAATAGCCACCTTTCGCATAAAGAAGGATGCCTCCAGCTATTATAGTAAGCAGGTATGTAAAAGAAAACCAGCTTTCAATACCACCTGTTATATAAACGAGTCCTGTTTCGATGGCAACATCCCCTGCAATCTGGGTATAGGCAGAAATTCTGTGGAGTTTTACATTCTTTAAAAAGATAGCATAAAGGATTGAGAGTAAATATGTAACTATAATAATCGCATTCAAAAGAGAAGAATCATAAAATCGTCTTTGACCTACCTCAAATACTACAGATGAACCAAGAAGCAATGTTACAAAGATTACCCTGAGGATTATAAGCCATTTTAGCCTTGGATAAAGGTTTTCTTCGACAATCCATTCCATAACTTACTGGACGAGCGATGCGAACTTGAAGATTGGGAGATACATAGCAATTACAATAAAGCCAACGGTTATGCCAAGATATATCATCAACATTGGCTCAAGCATGGCAGTCAGGTTCGCCACAGCATTATCTACCTCGTCATCATAGAAATCTGCTATCTTACCGAGCATTGTATCAAGTCCACCTGTTGATTCACCTACTGAAATCATCTGTGTTACCATCGGTGGAAAGACACCTGTCTTTATGAGTGGTTCTGATAGAGTTTTACCCTCGCTTACCGCAATCCTTGTCTTTATAACTGCCTCTTCTACTATCTTGTTGCCTGCAGTCTTTGCTGTAATCTCAAGTGCATCCATGATAGAGACACCGCTTGATATAAGTGTGCCGAGGGTTCTCGTAAACTTTGCAACAGCGATCTTTTTGATGAGTATACCGAATATCGGCATTTTTAACATGATGTCATCAAAGGTTCTCTTGCCCTTAGGGGTCCTGCGAAACTGGACGATGAAGACGATAGATGCAACGATGGTAAGTAATATTATTAATCCTCCGATGCCAGCTATGAAGTCACTGATGTTTATTACAAGCTGTGTTGGCATAGGGAGCGTTCCACCCATCTCCTTGAACATCCTTGCAAATGTGGGGACAACAAAGACCATGATGACAGCAACTACAATAATAGCAACAGATATTATTACCGATGGATAAATCATTGCCCCTTTCACCTTCTTTTTCAACTTCATCGCTTTTTCTATATATTGCGACAACCTGTTAAGTATGGTGTCGAGTATACCACCAGTCTCACCCGCAGCAACCATATTTACATAGAGATCATTGAATATCTTAGGGTACTTTCTCAGGGCATCGGCATAGGTTGCACCGCTCTCCACCTCAGTCTTTATCTCTCCAAGTGCCTTGGCAAGCATTTTGTTTTCTGTCTGTTTTTCAAGTATATCAAGGCACTGCACCAGTGGAAGCCCCGCATCAATCATGGTAGCAAATTGCCTTGTAAATATGACAATATCTTTATCTTTAACCTTAGGTCCACCACGACCCCATGGCATTTTTATGGTAACAGCACCCGGCTTTACCTTTACAGATGTCGGCAGGATACTCTGCCTCCTGAGATAGGCGATAACCTCCTCTTTTGTGTTTGCGGTCATCTCCCCGCTCTGGACAGCACCTGCCCTTGTCTTACCTGACCATTTATAAACGCTTGGCAATTAAAACCTCTTCACTGCAGTCGGTTCCTTTGATGCCCTTTCGAGCATCATGATCATCTCATCTGGAACCGTTGACCTGCCAACAGTATCTTCATAAGATATCAGTCCCTTAGAGTAGAGATCAAAAAGTGCCTGGTTCATTGTCTGCATACCAAACTTCGCCTGTCCTGTCTGCATCATTGAGTATATCTGATGAACCTTATCTTCTCTTATCAGGTTTCTAATAGCAGCGTTTGGCACAAGGATTTCAACTGCAAGTGCCCTTCCACCCGACTTCTTAGTTATAAGCTGCTGTGATATTACACCCTCGAGCACAAATGAGATCTGCACCCTGATCTGCTCTTGCTGATGAGGTGGAAAGACATCTATTATACGATTTATGGTCTGAACCGCAGAATTGGTATGGAGGGTTGCAAAGGTAAGATGCCCTGTCTCAGAGATCGTCAGGGCTGCCTCTATCGTTTCAAGGTCTCTCATTTCACCTATCAGGACAACATCGGGGTCCTGCCTCAGAATATATTTCAGGGCATTTTTAAAAGAGAATGTATCTGCATTTACCTCCCGCTGGTTTATAAGACATTTTTTATGTGTATGAAGATACTCTATGGGATCCTCTATAGTAACGATATGCTCGTGTCTCTCGTTATTTATCTTATCTATCATCGCCGCCAGGGTAGTTGATTTACCACTGCCTGTAGGACCTGTTACGAGTATCAATCCCCTCGGTTTTCTTACCAGATCCTCTATGATTGGAGGAAGACCAAGCTCAGCAAATGTAAATATCTTAAAGGGAATCGTCCTGAATGCACCTGCAACCGCTCCTCTTTGAACAAATATATTCGCCCTGAATCGGCTCAGTCCCTTTACACCAAAAGAGAGGTCAAGTTCATTATTTGCCTCGAACTTATGTTTCTGCGCATCTGTCAATATACTGTAACAGAGTGCCTTTGTCTCTGCTGCGGTCAAGGGAGGATGTCCTTCAAGTGGGGTAAGTTTTCCATCTATGCGAAGTGTTGGCGGAATGCCAGTCGTAATATGGAGATCAGATGCCTCCCGCTGAACCATTATATGCAAGAATTCCTCTAACGACGCCATAATCTGTTCAACACCCCTTAATCCTTAGTCATTTAATCCGCGAATGATACCCTCATTACTTCCCCAACAGTAGTAATACCCTCTTTTATCTTTGTGAGTCCACTCATCCTGAGGGTATTCATCCCCAACCTTGCAGCAGTTTTCTTGATCTCTGTAGCATTGGCACCCTGAAGTATCAACTCCCTGATTTCTTCTTTAACCGGCATTACTTCATAAAGGGCAATACGTCCTTTATATCCTGTGCCACCGCATATATCACAGCCTTTACCTTTATAGCATGTAACAGTTTCAGCTTCCTCTTCAGTGAAACCCAATTCGATAAGGCTTTGCAGAGGGTATTTTTCTTCTTCTTTACAGTTCTGGCATATCTTTCTTGCAAGCCTTTGTGCAACAATCAGCAGAACTGATGATGCGACAAGAAATGGCTCGATACCCATATTCAGCAATCGGTTTATCGTGCTCGGGGCATCATTTGTGTGTAGGGTGCTTAGAACAAGGTGCCCTGTCAGCGCAGCCTTGACCCCTATCTCTGCAGTCTCGTAATCCCTTATCTCACCGACCATTATTATATCAGGGTCCTGCCTCAAGAATGATCGAAGGGCGGCTGCAAAATTAAGCCCTATCTCTTCTTTCATCTGGACCTGATTTATACCCATAAGGTTATATTCCACAGGGTCCTCTGCGGTCATTATGTTTACATCAATATTGTTTAATGTATTCAGTGCCGAATATAGGGTTGTAGATTTGCCACTACCTGTAGGACCTGTAACAAGTACCATGCCATAAGGTGCAGAAATCGCCTCTTGAAAGTCTTTGAGAGCCTTTTCTTCAAAGCCAAGTCTTGTCATGTCAAGCATGAGGTTGCTCTTATCAAGAAGCCTCATAACTATCTTTTCACCAAAAAGAGTCGGGATAGTTGAGACCCTGAGGTCTATCTCTTTCCCCTTCATCCTGAGTTTTATCCTTCCATCCTGCGGGAGCCTCCTCTCAGATATATCAAGTTCCGACATAATCTTTATCCTTGAGGTTATTGCTGCCTTCAACCTCTTTGGTGGTTGCATTACATCATAAAGAACGCCATCAACCCTGAATCTTATACGGAATGTTTTTTCGTAAGGTTCTATATGTATGTCACTTGCCCTCTTGGCTACTGCATCGGAAAGTATCATGTTAACAAGCTTAACAACAGGTGCCTCCTCAACTGCCTGCTTAAGCTCACTGAGGTTTACAGATTCCTCTTCCTCGTGGATAATATCCAGCCCATTATCCTCAACCTTGAGGCTCTCAAGCATTGATTCGAGTGCCTCTACCTGCTCGTAATATTTTGTTATCGCAGCTTTTACTGATGATTCTGTTGCTACCATGGGGTTAACATTATATCCTGTAAGAAATTTTATATCGTCTATGGCGAATACATTAGATGGATCTACCATTGCAACTGATAGTGATGCACCTTTCCTCTCAACAGGTATTAACTGGTATTTCTGTGCTACATCAAATGGCACAAGTTTTACAACAGAAGGGTCGATCTCATATTGGGCAAGGTTTACAGAAGGTATACCGTATTGTTTACCCAAGAAGTTTGCCAGTTTCTCCTCGTCAATAAATCCGAGTTTTATGAGGTTCGAACCGAGCCTTCCACCCTCTTTCTTCTGAAGTTCAAGCGCCTTCTTTAATTGCTCTTCAGTAATGAGGTTGGCAGACACAAGCATCGTGCCAAGTCTGCCAATTATATTAGTTCCTTTCAGCACATTTACCCTCCATTTACCCCTCTAATCCTTAAGCCCTTTAATCCTCTAATTATTTTATTATCAGCTAATGTTAGTGTCAAGGAAAATCCAGATAATAGAATAAGCCCACAAAAAATTGTTGACTTGTATGGAAAAAAATGTTTAAAATTAAACCAAAATAGATAGATATTATAAGGGGGAATCGAATAGAAAAATTAAGATTATACAGTGCCTGGGGCTGGGAAACGCTGAATGTTTGATGGTGATGGCGTCTTATTTAAGGCATCATAAATTCACATATGATGCCTTTTCTATTGATTGAAATGGCTAAAAGAAGGCAAAGTCGTAGATTTTTTGGGGATGGTAGTATCCCAAGATTTTTGGGTGGCTCCATGGTTGTAGCCGCAAGGTTAAATGGCAGGCTTGTGGATCTAACAACCGAGATAAATAAAGATGCGGAGATCGAACTTATTACCATCGACTCTCAAGAAGGCAGGGATATCTACCGTCACAGCACATCCCATGTAATGGCACATGCTGTTAAGGAATTGTATCCAGATGCCAAATTAGCAATTGGTCCTGCCATCCCAGATGGCTTTTACTATGATTTTGATTACGATAGGTCATTCACCCCTGAGGACATTGAGAAGATAGAGAAAAAAATGGATGAAATCATAAGGGCAGATAGACCTTTCAAGAGAAAGATACTTTCAAAGGAAGAGGCATTAAGGCTCTTTGCAGAACTCGGAGAACCATATAAGTTGGAGCTGATAAATGAGCTCGGTGATAGCGATGATATCTCGGCATATGAAGAGGGTGATTTTACTGATCTCTGTGCCGGTCCTCATCTTCCATCTGCAGGAATGATAAAGGCATTTAAGCTCCTCGGTGTGGCTGGGGCTTACTGGAAAGGCGATGAGAAGAACAAGATGCTTCAGCGGATATACGGAACATCTTTTGAAACTGCTGAAGGACTGGATAAGTATCTTAAGAGACTCGAAGAAATAAAACTTAGAGACCACCGAAGACTCGGCAGAGAACTCGACCTCTTCAGTATAAATGAAGATGTGGGGGCAGGACTTGTTCTGTGGCATCCGAGGGGAGCTATTATAAGGCGTATTATCGAAGACTTCTGGGTAGAAGGGCACAGCAGAGCAGGCTATGAGATTGTCTACACCCCACATATAGCAAGACTTGAGCTCTGGAAGGAAAGTGGTCACTGGGAATTCTACAGAGATAACATGTATTCTCCTATAGATGTGGACGGAATATATTATGAGACAAAACCAATGAACTGTCCTTTTCACATCATGATATATAAATCTACACTCAGAAGTTACAGGGATCTTCCCGTAAAATATGCTGAACTTGGCACAGTATATCGTTATGAGCGCTCAGGTGTCCTCCACGGATTGCTCAGGGTAAGAGGATTTACGCAGGATGATGCTCATATCTTTTGCCGTCCTGATCAGCTCAGAGGCGAAATACTCGATATACTTGATCTTACACTTTACCTGTTGAGAACATTTGGATTTAAAGAATATGACATTTATCTTTCTACGATGCCAGAAAAATTTGTAGGAAGCCCTGAGAACTGGGAAAAGGCAACAGAGGCGCTGAGAACCGCGCTTGAAACTAAAGGGCTTGCTTATCAGACTGACCCTGGAGAAGGTGTATTCTACGGACCAAAGATTGATATAAAGGTAAAGGATGTCATTGGAAGGGCATGGCAGTGCAGCACAATACAGGTGGATTTTAATCTTCCAGAGAGGTTTTCTATCACATACAGAGGAGATGATGGATTAGGACACCAGCCAATTATGATTCACAGGGCATTGATGGGCTCTTTAGAGAGGTTTTTAGGTATCCTTATAGAACATTATAAAGGTGCATTTCCGTTATGGCTCTCTCCTGTTCAGGTAAAGGTTCTTACGGTGACAGATAGATCTACTGCCTATGCAACGCAGATTGCAGAAAGATTAAAGGAAGAAGGCGTAAGGACTGAGGTGGATAGCCGCAATGAAAAAGTAGGCTTCAAAATTAGAGAGGCGTCTCTTCAAAAGGTTCCGTATATGTTTATCATCGGAGACCACGAAGTGGAGACGGAAACTGTATCGGTGAGAGTAAGGGGTAGGATAGACCTCGGTATTATGACATTGTCTGAAATCAAGGAGAGGATTAAACAGGAAATTACAGAAAAAAGGCACGAGTAACATCCAAAAAAAGTCTCAGAGACTTTATTGAATCTCAGGAGGTGGAAAGATAAGTCAGGAAGCAAAAGTCAATAAATCTATCTCTGCAAAAGAGGTAAGGGTCGTAGCTCCAGATGGAAAACAGCTTGGGATAATGTCTTCAAAAGAGGCATTGAAAAAGGCTGAAGAGTTTGGACTCGATCTGGTTGAAGTAGCACCGATGGCAAATCCGCCTGTGTGTCGTATAATGAATTATGGGAAATACAAATATGAGCAGAGCAAAAAAACGCATGCCTTAAGACAGCATCAGAGAATGATGCAGGTAAAAGAAATAAAAGTAAGACCTCACATTGATAAACATGACCTTGAACATAAGATACGCCGTATAAGGGAGTTTCTAACCGATAAATATAAAGTAAAGGTTACCGTGATGTTTAGAGGAAGAGAGATTACACATATGGATTATGGCAGATCTATGCTTGAGAAGATCTCTAATGAGGTTGCGTCTGTATGTAATTTAGAATCCTCATATAAGTTAGAAGGGAATAACATGATTTTATTTCTAACACCAAAATGAAAATGCAAAATAAGGAGGTTTAATAAAGGTGAAACTCAAGTCCCACAGGGGTGCTGCCAAAAGGTTTAAGTTCACAGCAAAAAGCAAGGTAAAAAGATCGAGGGCTTATGCAAGCCATCTGCTTACAGGTAAATCATCAAAAAGGGCACGAAGGCTGAGGGTATCAACTCTCGTTTCAAAGGCAGAGGAGACTTCGATAAAACGCCTTCTGCCGTATGGTTAGATAACGAAAATTCCCCCTCACCTTAATCGTTCGACTGAGCGTTTGACTGAGCTTACGCCGAAGTCTCACGACGAAGTCCTCTCCCCTCAGGGGAGAGGGAAGGAGTGAGGGGGTGGAAAATATTATATTATGGGGGTGAAGAAAAATGCCGAGGGTAAAAGGTGGATTCAAGACAAGGAGAAGAAGAAAGGCTATACTCAAGCTCGCAAGAGGATACTATGGCGGCAGGAGCAGATTGTTCAGAACCGCTACAGAAGCCGTTGACAAAGCAGCGAGCTACGCCTACAGAGATAGAAGGGCAAGAAAAAGGGATTTCAGGGGGCTCTGGATTGCACGGATTAACGCAGCAGCCCGTCTGAATGATATAAGTTACAGCAGGTTTATCTCAGGTCTCAGAAGGGCTAATATCCTGCTTAATAGAAAGGTACTATCCGATATAGCTGTTAATAATCCTTCAGAATTCAGCCGTCTTGCATCCATAGCAAAAGGACAATAAAAGCGGAGATGAGTTGAAGAATCTGCTCAAAAAAATAAGGTCAGATGCAGAATCAGCCATATCCGGCACAGATGATATAGAAGAAGTAAACCACCTGCGGGTATTTTATCTCGGTAGAAAAGGCAGGCTTACACAAATCATCAAAGATCTGGGAAAGTTACCATCCGACGAAAGACCTGCAGTCGGAAAGATAGCTAATGAGGTCAAGTTATACATCGAGAGCCTCCTGCAGGATAAAATTATTCTTATAAAAACGAGACAAAAGGCTGAATCTATCAAGCAGGAGCGTCTTGATATAACGCTTCCGGGCAGAATAAGAAAAAGGGGTATTCTACATCCGATAACACGAGTTCTTGAAGAGATTATAGAGATATTTCTATCCCTTGGATTTACTGTGGAAGAGGGTCCTGAGGTTGAACTTGATTATTACAATTTTGAGGCATTAAATATCCCGATAGATCATCCTGCAAGGGATATGCAGGATACCTTTTATATAACAGATGATATACTCCTTAGAACTCATACCTCCCCTGTACAGATAAGGACGATGGAAAAACAGATTCCTCCATTGAAGATCGTAGCCCCTGGCAAGGTATATCGTTGTGATGCTGATATATCCCACACCCCTATGTTTCATCAGGTCGAGGGATTTATGGTAGATGAAGAGGTGAGTTTTGGAGACCTTAAGGGAATTCTTGAAGCATTTGCACACATGATGTTTGGAAAAGAGGCTGGTATCCGTTTCAGGCCGAGTTTCTTCCCATTTACAGAACCGAGTGCAGAGGTCGATATCAGGTGCTTATTATGTAACGGAACTGGATGCCGTGTATGTAAAATGACAGGATGGATTGAGATACTCGGTGCTGGCATGATTGACCCCAATGTATTCAAGATGGTTAATTATGACGCTGAAAGATATACAGGTTTTGCCTTCGGTATGGGCGTGGAACGGATTGCTATGCTTAAGTTTGGCATTGATGATATAAGACTTTTTTTTGAAAATGATATGAGATTTCTGGAACAGTTTTAAGAGGTATGAGGGATGTTAGTAAGTTTTAACTGGCTTAAGGAGTTTACCAAAATCAATTTTTCCCCTGAGGAACTTGCATTACGACTTACAATGACCGGACTTGAGGTCGAAGGAATCCATCAAAGAGAAGATGATACAATCTTAGATATTAATGTTACACCGAACAGAGCAGACTGTCTCAGCATCGTCGGTATTGCGAGAGAAATCTCTGTAATTACAGGTGCCGAATTGCGGCTACCTGAGATAATAGTCCCTGAAGATACCGTTCCTGTTAGTAGATTAGCCTCCGTAGAGATCTATGAACCTGACCTCTGTCAGAGATATGCATCAAGGATTATAATGGATGTCAGGATAACAGAGTCACCAGAATGGATCAAAAAGAGACTCGAATCGTCAGGCCTCAGACCAATAAACAATGTTGTAGATATCACAAATTATGTTTTATTAGAGATGGGGCATCCCCTTCATGCATTTGACTACGATTGTCTCGAAGGTAGGAGAATAGTAGTTAGGAGGGCAGATGAAGGAGAACGGTTCCTAACCCTCGATGGGATTGAAAGGATACTTGACGGCTCAATGTTGACTATCCGTGATATGAAAAAAGCAGTCGCAATTGCCGGTGTAATGGGTGGACTTGAATCTGAGGTCAGACTTACCACAAAAAATGTGCTTCTCGAGAGTGCATACTTTAATCCTGCATCGGTGAGAAGAACATCAAGGAGACTCGGTCTGAAAACAGAATCATCTTACAGGTTTGAGCGTGGAACAGACATAGAGGGGGTCATCGAGGCACTTGAGAGGGCATCTGAGTTGATTCAGAAGATTACGGGAGGTAAGGTTGCTGCAGGAAGGATAGATAATTATCCGAAGGTTATCCAGTGTAAGAAGGTAAGGCTGAGGATCAATCGCATTAATAAAATACTCGGCACAACCCTATCAGAGACAGAGACAAAAAAGATACTTAAAAGTATCAGCACTGCCATCACAGATGATACCGATGGCACATTGAATGTAACACCACCTTCTTTCAGGGGTGATCTAAACAGAGAGATTGACCTGATAGAGGAGATTGCCCGTATCTTTGGGTATGAAAATATACCTACTACTATTCCTCAGAGTAAAATTATACCTGCTAGAGATAATAACCTCAGGAGAGCCATGAGGACTGTCAGAATGTTGCTAAAAGGAGATGGTTTCACAGAGGTAATCAATTATAGCTTTATAGGTAAGGTGGAACTTGAGAGATTATATCATTCATCTGAGGAGCACCCCAAGAAGTCGAAAGACTTTTTGGGGACTCAAAGGTATATAAGCCTCAGAAACCCATTGAGTGAGGAACAGGCAATAATGAGAACAACCCTCATCCCTGGACTCCTTAAAAACGCTGTCTGGAACATAAACAGGGAAGCCGTCAACCTCAGGATATTTGAGATTGGTAAGGTATTTCATCCCATAAATAAAGATTCACTTCCCTACGAGCCTGTTTATCTATCAGGACTTCTGGTAGGACAGAGGAGTATCACACACTGGAGCGAGAAAACACAAAAGGTTGATTTTTTCGACATGAAGGGTACTGTGGAAATGTTGATGCAAGGGCTCAGAATTAAGAACCACCGATTTATCCCATCTGAGGGGCACGATTTACATCTTCTGCATCCAGGGAGGTTGGCAAGGGTATGGATAAAAGATAGTGAGATTGGTTACCTGGGTGAAGTACATCCTGATGTTGCTGAGTCATACGGAATAAATGAAAATGTATATATCTTTGAGATAGATTTTAGTAGGCTTGTTGAATACTCTGAGAAAAAGATAACCTTCAAGCAGATTCCACGATTTCCATCAGTCAAACGAGACATGGCTATTTTTATACCCATTGATCTTCCTGCTGATAAGATCATAGAGCTGATAATGAAAGATGGGGCTGAACTGATAGAGGAGGTTCATATATTCGACCTTTATACTGGCAGTCCTGTGCCCGAGGGAAAGAAGAGTCTTGCGTTCTCTATAAGATACCGTTCTAAGGACAGGAGCCTTACAGACGAAGAGGTAAACGCCTTACATCAACAGGTCTCTGAAAGACTGAAGAATGAGTTCGGGGCAGAGATGAGGGGATAAATCATATCTGTGTGATTTTCGATGCGGTATCCTGCATCCGTGTTTCAAATACACCATAAAGTATCTCCCACATCCTCGGATATTTTTTTATAAGTCCTTCAAGAACTTCTTTTTTGAGCTCAAAGATCTCACACTCTGTTTCGGCAGTAACTGTAGCAATCCTCGGTTTTCCTGTAAGCACACTGCCTTCACCGAAGAAATCGTTTTCTATCAATATGGCTAATTGTATCTCCTTATCATCAAAACTTGTAGTAACACTCACTTTTCCCTGTTTTATTATATATATGGAATCTCCATACTCGCCTTCTCTGATAATAGGCGTACCTGCAGTAACTTTCCGTTGTATCATCGTCTTGTAAAGGGAGGTAATATCGTCTTCACTGAAGTCTGTAAACAGAGATAGCTTGGTGACAAGTTCTTCTCCTGCCTTCGGTGTAGCTACCATTGCAGCAAGTTCAGGTTGTCCACACAGAATAGAAAGTTTTCTTGTGGCATCCCCAGAGGCAGGATCAAGCTTCAAAATCATCTTATATGTCGTGATTGCCTTGATGGCAAAACCCTTCTTCTCAAAAAGTTCACCAGCAGTAAAGTATGATTTAACAGCATTTGTTAACTCATTTATCCTCGAATATATGTCACCGAGCCTCAGATGGAACATGGCGTTCTCTGACTCCATGGCTATAAGTTTCTTCATCTCATCAATGGCATTCTTCCATTTCCCTTTTCTCATATTATTGAGAAAGGTTTCGTGTATCGTCTCTCTACTTTCCTTCTTTCCCCAGATCATCTTTTTTCCTGCCAATTCCTTTTTTTAGGTATGAAACCAACCTCCCAAAACCCGTTCCAATCTCAGGGATTTTCTTTGGACGGAGTAATACCATAATTATCAATATAATCAATAATAATTCTAACAGCCCCATTTGTTATTTTATACCCTATATTTATCGATTTGTAAAGATTTTTTGGCAGAATTACACTTTTTTTACATAGATTTCTCGTGCTATCTCTGAATCGAGGGCAATTGTTGTTTCGTCTATCTGTATGACAAATGTTGGGTTTTTCTGGTGAAGTTTTACTATTGTCCCAGGTATTACGCCAAGTGCACCGAGACGATCAAGACGATTATGGTCTGAAGGAACCATAAAGACGATCTTACCACTTTCTCCGATATCGAGGTCGCTGAGTCTCAGGATCAGAGATTTTACCTCAATACTGAATTTATTACAACATTCGTTTCTCGGGATAGGACGTCCATGAGGACACACTGGCGGGTGTCCGAGTAAGGTGCATATACTATCTGCTACCCTTGAGTCGAGAATATGTTCAAACTGGCAGGCTGTAGACTCATCTATATCGAGTTCAAAGACATCGGCAAAAAGCCTTTCTGCAAGACGATGGCGCCTTATTATATCACTTGCCCGCTTTTCTCCTTCTTTTTTAAACCTGACAGTGTCCCCCGATATCTCAATAAAACCTTCTTCAACAAGATGTTCGAGCAATTTTTCTATATCATCTTCCTCTACTCTTTTAATCAACTCTTTAACGCCTGATATCCCTTCTTCCCTTAATATCCATATAAGCTCAAGTATCTCATCAAGGCTCTGCTGATTCATAGAATCTCCTTTTAAAATCTTATATCATATCTGTGGGTATAGATTCAACCCATTAAATTTTTAATCCTTAAAAGACGATATTCACCGTCCTTAAGATCCAGTTTAATATCCCACCAACTAAAAAGGCAAATGGGAAGATAAACCCTACCATCCAGAGTGCTATCTTAATTCCCCTTTCCTTGACTATCATAAAAAAGTTTGCAAGGCAGGGGATAAAGAGTGTTATAGTAACAAGTGAGACTATAACCTGAGTTGTATCTAAAAGTCCTTGTTCGCTCAAGGCAAAGAGTCCAGCAGCTCCATAGTCTCTTCTTAAAAATCCTACAATAAATGCCTCGGTGGCTTTTGCCGGAAGTCCAAGAAATCCTACAACCAGTGGTGAGGCTGTATCCTTTAACCAGCCAAGAACCTTGATTTTATCAAGGATAAATAATACCACTGTCCCGAGAACAAACAGGGGGACTGCCTCTCTTAGGTACCATTCAACCCTTCCAATAGTTTTCACAAAAAGATTTGACAGGTGAGGCTGCCTTATTGGCGGCAGTTCAAGCAGAAAATCAGACTCTTTTCCCTTAAGTATCCTGGATGACAGGAGGCCTACAAGAATCATAACACCTGCAACTATTCCACCCCATATATATGTCGCTATTGGTGGCTGTTTACCGAGCATGCCGAGTATAACACCAATCTGGGCAGAGCAGGGCACTCCGAGCGCTAAAAGTAATGTGACTATTATCCGTTCCTTTTTTGTCTCGAGTATCCTTGTAGTCATAGTTGCCATTGTGTCACAGCCAAGGCCAAGAACCATGGGAAGGACTGCTTTTCCGTTAAGCCCCATCAATTTGAATAACCTATTTAACATCATAGCAAGTCGTGGTAGATAGCCTGAATCTTCAAGTATCCCGAAGGCTATGAAGAAAGTGCCTGTTATTGGTAGTACTATAGCTATTGCGTATGTGATAGCCATTGTTATAATCCCGTATTCTCCAATGAGAATCTCCTGGAAAAACTTTACTGGCAATAGTAGTGTAACTATTTCTGTTGCCCACGGGTTTATGTATTTCCCAAAGATGGTGTCTTCAAGGAGATCAACAAGTGTGCCTGCACCAAATTTACCGACAAACTGGTAGATTCCGTAGAGAACAATCAAAAGGATAGGAAATCCCACTACAGGATGCATCGACCATGTTCCAAGTTTGATACTGAGTAAACTTCCTTGACTGCCAAGTTTCTTTGAGACGCTGTTTATTATTATCTCCGCTTTTTTCAACCTCATTTGATTTATAACCAAGCTCAGTGGTTGATTATATCTTGACTGAAGTTGTTGTCTTATAAGTTCTATCTGATTAATAATCCTATCATCAAGTTCAGAATGAAGCCACCACTTCAGACTCTCATCACCTGCAAGGATCATAAGGGCAAGTGAGCGTCTTGAGATATTCGATTCTGGAAGAAGATGAATAATCTCTTCTATGGCTTTTTCAATCAAATCGTCATATCTTATTGATATTTTTGACTTCTGAGGCTGCAAAAGGGAATCTCTGAGTTTCTCGATCCCTTTTTTCTGTACCGCTATAGTCGAAATAACGCTGATGCCGAGTATCTCTGAAAGCAATGACTCATTAATAAGAATACCACTACTTTCAGCCTCATCTCCCATATTCAGGTCAAGGATTAATGGAAGTCCCATTTCCGAAATCTGTACCGTAAGGAGGAGTGTTCTTCTAAGATTCTTTGCATCTGCAACCTGAACCACTGCATAAGGCTTTTCTTTTAAGAATATATCCCTTGTAACCTTTTCATCCTCTGAAAGTGGTGTAAGGGTATTAACCCCAGGAGTATCGATGAACAGCATCCTTCTTTTACCTATAGTTGTATTACCATATGTAACCTCAACGGTAGTCCCGGGGTAATTTGATACCGTAACATATTTCCCGGTAATGAGCCCGAAGATGGCACTTTTGCCAACATTAGGATTACCAACAAGGATGACCTTTGGTGTTTTTCTTTCTGTGTCTTTTAATGATGGTGTAGAATGCTGATGCATTTAGTTTTCCTTATTGAAATTAATTATCATTTTCAATAATCTTCTAAAAAATTTACCCCGCACCTAGAAAGCCTCGCCTTTTAGGCGGGGTAAAAAAATATAGCAGGGGTGGGGTTTAAAGCCCCACCCGCGCAGTCCTCGCACCCCGCGAAAGTGGGGTGCGGGGTTTACTTTAGAAGATTAAAGTTTCATCTGCATTTTGGACAGTATCCATAAAGTTCCATCTTGTGGTCATGTATAACAAAGTTATGTTCAATAGCAATTTCTTTTTGCAGTTCTTCTATCTTTTTATTCTCAAATTCAACTATCTTACCACAGTTCAGACACATTATATGGTCGTGATGTTTTTTCTCGGCAATATGTTCATATCTTGTATGTCCATTTTTAAAATGTCTTTCAGTTGCAAGTCCTCCCTTTGAAAGTAACTTGAGTGTTCTATAAACTGTAGAATAACCTATTTGAGGATGTTTTTTATTCATAATCCTGTATAGTTCCTCTGTACTGACGTGTCCCTTAGTTGAAAAAAATGCATCGGCTATTGCAGTTCGCTGATGCGTAAGATTCATCCCCATTGTTGTTAGATATTGATTGAAGTCTTTTACTCTTTTATTCATTTACCTTCCCCTGCTACTCAGGATATTATTGCAATATAAAGAAAATGAATTTCATTTTCATTTATAACATTTAATTTTTATCATGTCAAGAAAAAATAGCGGTGTGTTTTATCACACCGCTATTTTTTCTAAAATGACCTGACTATTACAGAGGCATTAAATTACTTTACAGCATGCTTTAACGCCTTGCCTGCTGAAAACTTTGGCACCTTTGTAGCCGGTATATTTATTACTGTGCCAGTCTTCGGGTTACGTCCTTTTCTCGCCTTTCTTCTATGAACTGAAAATGTACCAAACCCTATGAGTGAAACCTTCTGACCCTTCTTCAGAGTGCCTTTAATCCCATCGAGGACGGCGTTAAGAGCCTTTTCAGCAGAACTCTTATTAACCTTTGCATCAGATGCTATCTTATTCACCAGATCTGCCTTTGTCATAATTTACCTCCTTTCCTTTAGGTAAGTTTCCTCTTATGATTGTAATGAAAAATGGCACGCTAAAACAAAAAATTTATAACATTAAAATAATCGATTGTCAAGTGGTAAAATTTGTTGTATGATTGATAAATAATTCAAAAATGCAGAGAATATCTTCTATATTATCATGTATTATAAAGACTTTTGGCTTGGAGTCGAACTTACAGTTACGCAAGCTCTTTGATTCATGGGTTCAGATCGTAGGAGATACTATCGCCCTTCACTCTTCACCAGAGAGGTTGAGACAGGGAATACTCTATGTTGCGGTGGATAGCCCGATATGGATGCAACAGCTCTCTTTCTTTAAAAAAGACCTTATAGAGAAGGTCAACGGAGCATGGAGCATGGAGCACGGAGCACGGATATCGGATATACGCTTTGTCATCAGAGATGTAAAGATACAGAGCCAGTGCACAGTGACGGTGCACAGTGACAGTTCACAGACACCGACTACAGACACTGATGAAAAAATGGCAGAGGTAGAAGAAGCGGTGGCGGCGATTAATGACCGTGAAATCAAAGAGGGTGCAAAAAAGATGATAACCAAGGCATTGAGTTGTAGGGAAAAAAGATGAAAATGGATACATCAAAGAGAAGAGAGTCAGAAGAGGATATTACCGAGCAGAAGCAGACGGAGGAGAAGATTCTGAAAAAAACAATGGAACTATCTGCCATAAATGAAATCATAAACAGTATTCTAAAAGACGAAGAACCAGAGAAAATAGAGGAACAGATATTAAATGTGGTTCTGAATTTAACTAAAAGCAAATACGGGTTTTACGGCTTACTCAATGACAGAGGAAATTTTGATACCAAGATCATAACCCATTTAGGAGCCGAGCAGTGTAAACTTCAAAAAGAAAAGGCATGGTCAATACTTATTGATATGTCGATTACAGGCATCTGGGGATGGGTACTCAAGAATGCCCAGCCACTTTTAACAAATGACCCTTCCAGCCATCCAGAGAGCATAGGGGTTCCAGAGTGGCATCCTCCCATAAATAGTTTTTTAGGGGTTCCGTTAATAAGCAAAGAGAAAGCTATCGGTATGATTGGCGTAGCAAATAAGTCAGAAGGGTATTCAAAAGAAGATATTGAAACCCTCACCTCCATTGCTAACGGAATTACGATCGCACTGGAAAGACAGAAGACTGACAGGTTATTGAAGGAATCTGAAGAGCGGTTCCGAAACCTCTTTAATAATGTCAGAGAGGGTATATTTATCAGCACACGGGAAGGAAGATTACTTGTTGTGAATAAAGCCATGGTTGAGATGTTAGGCTACAATAGTGAAGATGAGATGTACCAGCTTGATCTTGCAGGGAATGTATATTTTAAACCTGAAGATAGAGAACATCTTATAGACGAGTATAGAAAAAAGGGTTATGTAAAAGATTTTGAGGTTCCTTTAAAAAGAAAGGATGGAGAAATCATCTATGTGTCAATAAATGCCACGGCAGTAAAAGATTTAGAGGGAAGGACAATACAATTTGAAGGGCTTCTGATCGATGTTACCAAACGCAAGAAGGCAGAAGAAGAACTGAGGAAACATCTCGACGAGGTTGAAAAGCTAAACAAATTTATGATAGGCAGAGAATTGAGGATGACAGAATTAAAGAAGAAAATAAAAGAACTTGAAAAACAATTAGAAAAACAGCAAAAATCCTCAGGCTGATTCCGCCTCCTGTTTATACAGTAGTATCGGCTTCTCACCATTTGTGATTACATCTTCATTTATAATACACTCCTTTACACTTCTCTCAGAAGGTATCTCATACATCAAATCCAGCATTACCTCTTCAAGTATCGCCCTTAGCCCTCTTGCACCTGTTTTTCTCTTTATCGCCTTCTTTGCTATTGCGGTGAGTGCGCCATCGGTAAATCGAAGCCTGACATTTTCAAAATTGAATAGTTTCTGATACTGTTTGGTCAAGGCATTCTTCGGTTCCTTGAGTATCTTTATCAATGACTCCTCATCAAGTTCATCGAGTGTCGCTATTACTGGCATTCTTCCGACAAATTCAGGGATTAATCCATACTTAACCAGGTCTGCTGGCTCAACAATGGCGAGAACCTCTCCAATCCTTCTCTCTTTGCGGCTCATTACCTCTGAGCCAAATCCGAGTGTCTTTTTCCCTGTCCTTTCTTCAATGATATTTTCAAGACCTACGAATGCACCTCCACAGATAAACAGTATATTTGTTGTATTCACCGGGATATATTCCTGATGCGGATGCTTTCTCCCACCTTGTGGAGGAACACTCGCAATTGTCCCTTCAATTATCTTGAGGAGTGCCTGTTGAACGCCCTCCCCTGACACATCTCTTGTAATCGAAGGGCTATCTGTCTTACGGCTTATCTTATCTATCTCGTCTATATAGACTATTCCACGCTGTGTTCTCTCCACATCGTAATCTGCAGCCTGAAGGAGTTTCAGTATTATATTTTCTA
Organism: Nitrospirota bacterium; assembly: GCA_040756155.1. NCBI lineage: Bacteria > Pseudomonadati > Nitrospirota > Nitrospirota bacterium. Next base: position 35,055 of record JBFLZU010000029.1, read on the forward strand.
CATCCTCTCCAACATACCCTGCCTCTGTCAGTGTTGTTGCATCCGCTATTGTGAACGGGACATCAAGTATCCTTGCAAGTGTCTGTGCAAGCAAGGTCTTTCCTGTTCCTGTAGGACCTATCAGGAGGATGTTACTCTTCTGCAACTCTATATCAAAATCTGTGGGGCTATTTATCCTTTTGTAGTGGTTATGAACCGCAACGGAAAGCACCTTCTTTGCACGTTCCTGTCCGATCACATATTCATCAAGCACCCGTTTTATTTCCTTTGGTGCCGGTAGTCTCGGAAGATGTTTATGAAGTTCCGCTGTAAGTTCCTCAGCGATAATCTCATTACATAATTCTATACATTCATTACATATATAAACAGTGGGACCCGCAATGAGTTTTCTCACCTCATTCTGGCTCTTACCACAGAAGGAACATTTGAGCAATGTAAAATCACCCGACTTCCTTGACATGATTATCTCCTACCACTATCGGTCTCGGCGAAAAGGCCTTTGAGGCTATGACCTCATCTACGATTCCGTATGCCTTTGCTTCTTCAGGTGACATGAAAAAATCCCTGTCTGTATCTATCTGTATCTTTTCTATAGGTTGACCTGTATGACTCGAAAGGATTACATTAAGCATTTCTTTCATCCTGAGTATTTCCCTTGCATGTATTTCTATGTCTGTAGCCTGTCCCTGAAACCCTCCCATTGGTTGATGTATCAGTATCCGTGAATGTGGCAGGGCATATCTTTTACCCTTCGTCCCTGAAGCAAGTAGTAGTGCACCCATGCTTGCTGCAAGTCCTACGCAGTATGTTGCAACATCAGGTTTTACATACTGGATTGTATCATATATGGCGAGCCCTGATGAGACAATACCTCCCGGCGTATTTATATACAGGCTGATATCCTTATCAGGGTCCTCTGTCTGAAGAAAGAGTAACTGAGCAATAACAGTATTTGCTACCGCATCGTCTATCGGTGTTCCTATAAAGACAATCCTATCTTTAAGTAGCCTTGAATATATATCGTATGCCCGCTCTGTTCTTCCTGTCTGTTCGATTACTATCGGTATCAGTGGCACTTTAATCTCCCTTCTCTATACTACCTATTGTTCACTATCTACAGCTAACGGAGAACGGTCAACGATCTTGATTACCGTTTTGCTGAGTAGAATATCCAGTGTCTTTCGCTGAAGAATCGTTTCCCTTAAGCCTTCAAGATTCCCGTATCTCGATATATACGTTCTTCTGATTGTATCAGGGTGGTGACCTGTCTCTCTGCTAATCCTTTCTATCTCTGCATCTACCTCTTCTATGCCAACTGTAATGTTTTCCTTTTTACTTATCGCCTCGAGTATCAACGCCCCTTTCACACTTCTGATAGCAAGTGGCGTATATTCATTCCTTAGTTTTTCAATCTCCTCCCTTACAAAATCATCTGCCCCTCCTTCTTTTTGCAGGAGGTGTCTATTGTTCTCTATAATCATTTCATATATCTCTGAATCAACCATAGAAGGAGGCACCTCAAAAGGATGTGAGTCTATGAGTCTCTGGATTATCTTTTCTTTATATCCTCTTTCTATCTGTTTTTTTATCCTTTCGGTCAGTTCATTCTTTAACTGCTCTTTCAGGCTATCAAGTGTTTCAGAACCCAGATCTTTTGCAAACTCATTATCAAGTGGAGGTAACACTTTTTTCTTTATCTCTTTTAATTTAATATTGAGGTCTACCTCTTTACCCTTTAGTTCAGCATGTGGATGGTTCTCAGGAAATGTTGTTTTTACATCTATAGTCTCCCCTGCGCTGTGAGATATAAGCTTTTCTTCGATACCCGGTATAAATGTGTTTGAACCTATCTCAAGCAGGTAGTCTCTTGCCTTCAATACTTCAACAGGTTTACCCTCGAGTGACCCCTCAAGTTCTATCAGAACAAAATCGCCATTTTCAATCATGTGGTCTTCTGCTATTTTCTCGAGATAGGCATGCGACTCTCTCAGATTAGCCATAGCTTTCTCAACATCATCATCGGAGATGGTCACTTCCTTACCTTCTATTTCTATACCATCGTAATTTGAGACCTCTATAGATGGCTTTATCTCAACCGTTGCTGTAAATGTAATAGGCTGCCCCTTTTCTATCCTGATATCTCCCTCTATTCTTGGATTCTGAACAGGAATTATCCCTGAGTCTTTAACAGCATCAAAGTAATATTGTGGTAGAAGTTTTTCTATTACCTCATGCTCAACATCATCTTTATACTGACGCTCAAGCAGTACCCGTGGTATCCTTCCAGGTCTAAACCCCGGGATTTTCGCCTTTTTATTCAACTGACGGTAGGCACCTTCAATTTCACTTTCGATTATATCAATCGGTATCTCAATCTTCAGTTTTTTCTTTACAGGTGATAATTCTTCCACATCTAATAGCATTTCTTCTCCACAGGCTTCCTGATTTTATAACATATCAGGTTCACTCCTGTCAATTTATCTTACAGGATGGTAGGCACGGGCGGTCTCGAACCGCCGACCTCTTCCGTGTCAAGGAAGCGCTCTCCCCCTGAGCTACGCGCCTGTAAATATATGATAGGAAATCTTTCTCTCCACTGTCAAGGGAATCATAGATTCAAAGATACCCTCTGCGTGCTCAATATCATCTCTAATCTGCTCCGATAGCATCGCTGGATCGCTAAAGGCAATCTCATCACGGATTCTATCGAGAAATTTTACCCTGATAGTCTTTCCAATAATATTTTCCTTAAAGGCTAAGATGTGAACCTCTATGCTGAGTTTTTTCCCACCAAATGTAGGATTGCATCCTATATTTGCTACACCCTTAAATGAATGTCCATCAAACTCCACAAATACCGCATAGACACCATCTTCAGGTATAAGTTCATTCTCTGACATCAGGTTCGCTGTTGGTATACCGAGTAACTTCTGCCCTCTATCACTACCCGTTATTACAATACCCTGAATGGAATAATAGCGTCCAAGGAGTGCATTTGCATTTTTTACCCTACCACTTAAGAGATAATTTCTTATCTTTGAACTACTTACCACAGTATTACCCAATCTAACAGGTCCAACCACATATACCGAAAAACTGAATTGTTTGCTAAGTTCCTCAAGATGTCTTACATCACCTGATCTATTTTTACCAAAGGTATAATCCTGCCCAACCCATACTTCATTTACATGTATCTTCCCGACAAGGATATCAGAAACAAACTCAAGAGGATGCATGGAGGCAAATTCTTTTGTAAATCTGGCAGTTACAATCACATCTACACCCATATCCTCGATAAGCCTCGTCTTCTCACTGAATGTAGTGAGGAGTTTTGGTGATTTTTCTGGTGCGATCACCTTCAAGGGATGAGGCTCAAAAGTAAGAACAACTGATGTCCCCCCAATCTCACCTGCCTTCTCTACAATCTTCCGTAGTATTACCTGATGTCCGATATGAACACCATCAAAGTTCCCTATGGTTATTATTGGCTTCTTAAATCTTTCATCGAGTTTATCCAGCTTGAGCAAAAGCATATAATATTATATCAGAACGCTTCTAAAACTTCATACATTTTTCTTGCAGAATGTAATTGATATAAACTATTATTATGACAAAAATCATACCATAACTCTCAGGATATGTTATTTTAATGATATTAAGTCCTTGAGTAATTTAGGCTTAATAACAAAAGAGAAAGGAGAAGGAGATGAAAGAGAAGGTAGAAGCAGTATTGGAGAGGTTAAGACCTGCTATACAGGCACATGGTGGTGATGTCGAACTTGTTGATGTAGCAGAGGGGGTTGTAAAGGTAAGGTTAACAGGTGCCTGTGGTGCATGTCCTATGTCTATAATCACATTAAAAAATGGCATAGAAGCGGTACTGAAAGAAGAGATTCCAGAAGTGGTAAGTGTAGAATCGGCTTAAAAGATATACTGAAACCTATGATATGTATCATAGAAATCAATTAATAAATAAGATATCTTTATTCAGATTTGATGGGAGGGGGCAATGGATAAAACAACGGTATGGTTCATAAAAGCCAGCATGATCTATTTTGTCATAGGTGCCACAATAGGGCTATTCATTGCGATGTTGCCTGAATGGACAGGAATCTACAGGAGTATCCATGTTCATCTTAACCTTATAGGGTGGATGAGCATGATGATCTTCGGAGTAGGCTACCACATACTCCCAAGATTCAGTGGAAAACCACTTTTCAGTCCATCCCTGGCAAGAGTTCAGTTCTGGCTTTCAAATATAGGTCTTGTGGGGATGTCATTTTCATGGGCATTTCTATACCACACACAATCAGCAGTCTATCAGTTTTCGCTCGTATTTTTTGCGCTGTTGGAAGTTATCGCTGTATATCTATTTGTGTATAATATATTCAAAACAATCCAGGCAGCTCCAGCTGCATAAGGAGGTAAAGGTGATGGGAGATACAAAGACAGTAATCACAAAAGATATGGTGATAGGTGACATCCTGAAGGAAAAGCCTTCTGCCGTAAGGGTAATTGAGAAGTATTTTGGACAGGGATGCTTCACATGTCCGGGAATGAAAATGGAAGACCTCAAATTCGGTGCAATGATGCACGGTATAGATCCAGAGGTAATAGTAAAGGAAATAAACGAGCTGGATTAATTGGCAATTGATGGAGAAGATCGTTGATGGAAGAAAAACATGAATGCCTCAACTGTAAGAATACCAGTGAGAATATAGTTCTTTTGGTCTGCGAATACCAGGGAATGACAAAATGGGTATGTGTTCGCTGTCTGCCTATACTCATACATGGGGCACACTAAAAATGCATAGCGAGCGGTTAGCGAGCGAATATGAAACAAAGATAACTCCTTACATTTCGAAGCTGAAAGCTTCAAAATGTATAGCGAGCGCATTCCCCGCATCAGGGACACCATAAATCCTTTTCATCTCTGCAGAATAACCGCCATTCTTATTATATACATATAGTGGTGGCATTACCTTTAGCTCCTGTTTTCCTTCCTTTACTCCTTCAACAAGCACCATCTTAGCCACACCACCTTCTTTTGAATGGACAAATCTCATCCTTTTAGGTTCAATCTCATAGTGTTTCATCTTCACCATTAGTTCAATCAGTCTTGCAGGATGGTATATTAGAGCGAGCCTTCCTTTTGCCCTTAGGAGATACCTCGAGATATCAAGTATATCGTCTATCTTCATCAGAAGTTCATGCCTTGCAATTGCCCTTTCGTCCTCAGGTGATATAAGCCCTGTCTTTGGTCTCCTGTATGGTGGATTACATAATACAAGTTCAAATGACTTCTCTGGCAGGATGCTATGAAGATCTTTTATGTCTGCATGGATTATCTCTATCTGTTTAGAAAGATTATTAAATTCGATATTTTTCTCTCCGAGCTCTACGAGGGTCTTCTGTATTTCCACCGCATATATCTTTGCATGAGGATATCTCCTTGCAAGTATCATCGAGATTATACAAACACCTGCACCAAGCTCAACAGCAGTAATGAGTCTCTTAAGATTGATAAAATATGGAAGGATTAGCGAATCGACAGAAAAGCGGTATCCGTGTTTTCGCTGAAAGATCTTCAGGTCAAGTATGCTATCAAGGGTTTCTTCATCACAGTGCATTAACGGCTCCCCAAAAAATCTTTTGATTTTTGGGGTACCTCTATAAAATGGGTTCTTCTAAGGTCCTTTTTTCTCTGCTACATGAAGCCTTACGGTAGAACGTTGAAGTGCTACCGTTGCTCTCGCAATATCAATCATTTCCATCTGTTTCAGTCTTTCTTCCGCACGCTTCTTAGCTGCAATTGCCCTCTCAATATCTATATCCTCAGATCTCTCTGCGCTATCAGCAAGAATGAGAACTTTATCAGGTCTAACCTCCGCATATCCCTGGTTCACAAAAACATAACCCGTCTCATTTCCCTTTTTATAGATGAGCATTCCTATCTTGAGGGTTGTAAGAAAAGGTGTATGTCCTGGCAACACACCGAACTCTCCCTCACTTCCAGCACACACAACTTCATCAACCTCATCGCTCAGAACAAGACCATAAGGAGTAACGATTTCAAGTCTTAACTTATTTCCCACCTTATTTCTCCTAAATCAAACTGCAAAAAGCAAAATTCAAAATTCCTCAATTTTGCATTTTTCATTTTTAATTTTGAATTTAAATTATACCTGTCTTCCCCATCCAAGCTTTTTAGCCTTTTCTTCGGCTTCTTCTATTGGCCCTACCATATAGAATGCCTGTTCAGGCAAATCATCATACTTCCCTTCTAATATCGCCTTAAAACCGTTTATTGTGTCCTCGATCTTCACATATCTTCCAGGAGTTCCTGTAAAGGTCTCTGCTACATGGAAGGGCTGACTCAGGAATCTCTGAAGCTTTCTTGCCCTTGAAACTATGAGCTTGTCATCCTCTGAAAGCTCTTCTACTCCGAGGATTGCTATAATGTCCTGAAGCTCTTTGTATCTCTGGAGTATAGCCTGAACCTGCCTTGCAACAGAATAATGCTCTTCTCCGAGAACCTTTGGATCAAGAATCCTTGATGTAGAATCCAGAGGATCAACACCGGGATATATACCAAGCTCAACAATCTGTCTTGAAAGAACAACGGTCCCATCAAGATGTGTGAAGGCTGCCACGATAGCAGGGTCTGTGAGGTCATCTGCCGGGACATATATAGCCTGCATGGATGTAATAGAACCTTTTTTGGTGGTGGTGATCCTCTCCTGAAGTGCACCCATATCTGTTCCCAGTGTTGGCTGATAACCAACTGCCGAAGGCATCCTTCCGAGAAGGGCAGAGACCTCTGCTCCCGCAAGGGTATATCTGAAGATGTTATCTATAAATATGAGAACATCCTGACCCTGATCCCTGAAATATTCTGCTACTGTAAGGGCGGAAAGTCCCACCCGAGACCTTACTCCAGGAGTCTCATTCATCTGACCATAGATAAGTGCAACATTTGGAAGGACTCCTGAATGCTTCATCTCAAGATAAAGGTCATTGCCTTCCCTCGTCCTCTCACCAACCCCAGCAAAGACAGAGACACCACCATGCTTCATGGCTATATTATGAATCATTTCCATGATGATGACAGTTTTACCAACACCAGCTCCACCAAACATCCCCATCTTACCACCCCTGACAAAGGGGACAAGGAGGTCAAAGACTTTAACCCCCGTCTCAAATTGCTCTGTTGTTGCTATCTGTTCTATAAAGTCAGGTGCAGGTCTGTGGATAGGCAACCTCTCGGAAGCTTCTATAAAACCCATCTCATCAATAGGTTCCCCAAGGACATTAATAAGTCTTCCGAGGACAGGTTTGCCAACAGGAACTGTTATTGGCTGACCTGTGTCTACCGCCTTCATGCCTCTTACAAGTCCATCCGTTGAACCCATTGCAAGAGACCTCACTTTATTGTCACCTAAATGAGCGACTGTCTCGAGTGTAAGGTGTATCTCCGGAATACTCCTTGCAGGATCACCGGGTTCGTCTATCGTTAGGGCATCGAGAATCCCAGGTAACTCCTTCTCGAATTCTACATCAACTACCACACCTATTACCTGTGAAACCTTTCCTGTATTCATATTTATAACCCCCTCAACTAAAATTCAAAATTTAAAATTTAAAAATCAAAATTAAGGAGTTCCATAATTTTGCATTTTGATTTTTGCATTTTGCATTTTATTTCACTTTCAGTGCCTCCACACCACCAACAATATCCATTAGTTCCTTTGTGATACTCGCCTGCCTTACCTTATTCGCCATTAATGTAATCTTTGCAACGATGTCCTCACAGTTTTTGGAGGCATTCTCCATTGCATTCATCCTTGCAGCCTCTTCAGCAGCCGAAGACTCAAGGAGCGATCTGTAAACCTGTATCTCGATATATTTTGGTAAGAGGCTTTTAAATAGTATCTCAGCAGAAGGTTCATAAAGGAAATCCGTAGCAATTGTAACCTGTTCAGCACTGGTCTCATCGGTCTCTAATTCTTTTATAGGAAGGAGTCTCACAATGGAAAGCTTCTGAGCAAGAAGCGTCTTAAATTCATTGTATATGAGAATAACCTCATCTATGTCCTCATTTATGTAATTCTCTATCAAATCATTTGCAATCTCCTGTGCATTCGCATAGGTTACCCTCCCAGAGAGTCCAACCCAGGATTTTCTTATTGGTATGTTCCTTCTGCGGAAGTAATCGCGGGACTTCTTCCCAATGACACTAAGACTCAATTCAAAACCCTCTTTCTTTAAAGATTCAATATAATGAGTTGCAACCCTCAGGATATTAGTATTAAATGCTCCACAGAGACCTCTATCAGAAGTCATCACAAGAACCCCTACAGTCTTTCTCGGTCTAACAGCAAAGAGTGGGTGTCGTTCCCTCTCTGCAACCCTCGCAAGGTCAGAAAGAGCTGAATCCATCTTTATGGCATAATGCCTGAAATCCAACATCCTGTCTTGGACCTTCCTCAGCTTTGCAGCAGCCACCATCTTCATTGCCCTCGTAATCTTCTGAGTGCTCTGGATGGCCTTTATTCTCTTTCTTAAATCCCTTAAAGTCGGCATCTATCCTCACTCTGAGAAGTCTTACTTCCCATTTCCTATCTCCCACTTATCATGGTTGAAATGTCTTCTTAAAATTCGTAATTGCCTCGGTAATCTTTGCTTTAAGCTCATCATCTATCGTTTTCTTTTCCATTAGTTCTTTCTTTATATCCTGCTTTTCTGTCTTTATATACCTGAGGAATCCGTCTTCGAAATCTCTTATTAACTCAACAGGTAGGTCATCGAGGTAGCCCTGTGTCCCTGCAAAAATGAGTATTATCTGTTCATCTACTGGCATGGGCACATATTGATCTTGCTTCAGAAGTTCAATCATTCTTCTGCCTCTCTCGAGTTGGGCAAGAGTTGCCTTATCAAGGTCAGAGGCAAACTGGGCAAATGCAGCGAGTTCTCTGTACTGTGCAAGGTCGAGTCTGAGCATTCCAGCAATCTGTTTCATAGCCTTTATCTGTGCTGCGCCTCCAACACGGCTAACAGAAAGACCAACATTAATAGCTGGCCTAACACCACCATAAAATAGTTCTGTCTCAAGGAATATCTGACCATCTGTAATTGAAATAACATTTGTCGGTATATAACCCGAGATGTCTCCAGCCTGGGTCTCGATCACTGGAAGGGCTGTAAGTGAGCCACCACCGTATTCATCAGAGAGTTTTGCTGCCCTCTCAAGAAGTCTCGAATGCAGGTAGAATACATCACCGGGATAGGCCTCACGGGCTGGTGGACGCCTGAGAAGCAAAGAGAGCTGCCTGTATGCATGAGCCTGTTTCGAAAGATCATCATAACAGATAAGGGCATGCATACCTTTGTCCCGGAAATACTCACTCATTGCACACCCTACATAGGGAGCTATATACTGCATTGGGGCAGGGTCACTAGCTGTTGCAGCAACAACTATTGTATGATCCATAGCACCGTATTGTTCAAGAATATTCACTGTTCGCACAACAACAGGTCTCCTCTGCCCGACTAATACATAGATACAGATAACATCTCCGCCTTTTTGATTTATAATCGTATCGATAAGGATAGCAGACTTTCCTGTCTGACGGTCACCTATGATAAGTTCTCTCTGTCCCCTTCCAATAGGAATCATAGAGTCTATAGCCTTTATACCTGTCTGTAGGGGCTCCTTAACAGGTTGCCTTCTTACAATACCAGGTGCCACAACATCTACAGGTCTGGTCTCTGTAGCATGTATGGGACCCTTCCCATCTATTGGGCGACCAACGGCATCCACTACCCTGCCTATCAATGCCTCACCAACAGTGGTCTCCATGATTCTTCCAGTACGTTTTACTATGTCACCTTCTTTAATAAGCTTATCCTCCCCAAAAAGCACTACACCAACTGAATCTTCCTCGAGGTTAAGAACCATCCCGACGACATCATTCGGAAATTCCAGTAGCTCAGAAGCCATCGCATTATCCAGCCCATATATCCTCGCAACACCATCACCGACGTATGTGACAACTCCAATCTCACTGACATCAACCCTTTTCTCAAAATCTGTTATCTGTTTTCTTAAAAGTTCACTTATTTCCTCTACCTTGATATCCATTATTTCCATAACATCACCCCTTTATAAGTTCATCTTTCAAAAGCCTTAACTGGCCTTTTAAACTACTATCATACATCGTACTTCCTACCTTAATAAGAACACCGCCAAGAAGGGATGGCTCGATGGCGACCACTACATCTACCTCCCTACTATCTGTCATCGCCTTCAGTGCTTCTTTAAGCCTCGATTCATAATCTTTATCTATCTTAATCGGCGTCATAACAACGGCTTTTATCCTTTGCTTCCTTTCCATATAGAGGCTTGTTGCTATCCTGAGAATCTCGGGAAGCATATTTATAACTCCTGATTCAGAAAGATATAGAGCGAATCTGACTGTTTTATCTGAAAGTTTTCCCTTGGTTGCAATCTGCCTGAGAACCCTTTCTTTTTCCTCTGAGGTAAACAGGGGGCTTAAAAACAAATCCTTAAATTCCTTGCTTCGTGTCATCAGGTCACTGATTGCATTGAGTTCTTTAATTGCTACAGGAGCATCTTCGATACCAATTATATCGAGGAGGGTCTTTGCGTATTTTCTTGATTCTTTCTTCTGTCTCAATTCTTCGCCTCTATCTTATTAAGAGACTCTTCAAAGAGTCTCCTCTGTTCTTCTTCTGTAAGTTTATCTTTAATCCTCTTTTCTGCAAGTTCCATGGCTATTTCAATCGCCTCTGCCTTTATAGCCTCTCTTGCACGTCTGAGTTCAAATTCAATATTTATCCTTGCCTGCTCAAGTATTCTTTGTTTTAATTTGTCGCCCAATTCTATAAGATTATCCCGTTCCTTTTCTCCGGCACGCCTTGATGCAGCGAGGATTTCTTCTACCTCTTTATCCTTTACTTTAATTTTTTCTTCAATTTGTTGAAATGCCTTCAGTGCAAGGGTCTTTGCTTCTTCAGCTTCTTTAAGCGATTTTTCGATTCCCTCTGACCTCTTTTTGAAAAAGTCCTTTACTGGTTTACCGAGAAACTTCACAAGAATAAAGACAAGTATTCCAAAATTGATTATTCTCCATACCCAATCTTTTAAAGAAACCTCATGTACTTCACCAGCAGCAAAGGCAGAGACTTCAACTACAAAAAGAAGTATTAAGAATATGATGCTCGATGTGCGACACACAATACTCGGATTCATAGTTCCTTACCCACGAGCCTCTCTACTATCTGATTTGAAATAATGTAGACATCTTCTCGAAGCTTTGCCCTTGCTTTCTCTGCCTCTTCATTGATCTTTGTCATCGCATCTTCTAACATCGATTCAGCAGTCTTCCTTGAAGCCGCTATCCTTTTACTCTGCTCTTCTATTCCCTGGTTCAATAAATCCCGATATATCTCTTTTGACCTCATTCTCGCCTCAGCTATAGCCCTGTTAAACTCGGCAAGGAGTCTCTCACTCTTTTCTCTGAGCGCCTTCGCCTCATCAAGGGCAATAGAGATAGCATCTGACCTTTTCCTTATAATCCTGAGGATTGGTTT
>JBFLZU010000029.1:46767-52133 GCA_040756155.1 Nitrospirota bacterium
TCGCCTCAGCTATAGCCCTGTTAAACTCGGCAAGGAGTCTCTCACTCTTTTCTCTGAGCGCCTTCGCCTCATCAAGGGCAATAGAGATAGCATCTGACCTTTTCCTTATAATCCTGAGGATTGGTTTGAAAAGTAGGATATTAAGGATTATCAGGAGGAATAGAAAGTTGAAAAGCTGGATAAAAAACCATTTGTTTAGTTCAATCATTAATTACCACCATAATTATTCATTACCTGATTTCTATAATCTTATAGGTATAATTCATATCTGCTGTTTTCTTAAGCATCGCACCTACAGAACAATATTTATCCCAGGAGAGCGAAATCGACCTCGCCACAGCCTCCTCTGAGATATCTCTCCCTTTAATCACATACTCGACATCTATCTTTTTATAGACCATGGGATGCTCCTCAGCCCTTTCACCCTTTACATTTACCTCAAATCCCACCACACCCTGCTTCTTTTTCCTGAGTATCGATATAACATCCATTCCTGTGCATCCTGCAAGCCCGATAAGAACAAGTTCCATCGCCCTGAATCCTGAATTTCTGCCACCGTATTGATGATTGGCATCAAGGGTAAGGGTATGACCTGAAGAAGCTGTCCCTTTGAATTCCATCCCTTCTACAAGTGTAACATTAGCCTCTATCGCCATTCCTTTAAATAGCTCCGATAATAATCAAACTCTTGAAAAATAGCATATTAATGTTTTTATTGTCAAGGGAGTTATGTTTTTGAATATGTAATAGACTTATTAAAGATTTTTATGCCCTTATGGAGTGCCTTGAGATTAGCCTCCAGCATGTCTTGAGGAACATGTGTGGAAATCGCTTTCTCTATAGCGTTTATGGTAAATAAGAGCCTTTTATTCACCTGATATCTCTTTAAAACATGTGCCAGTGAACCAATAGCAATCATATTAGCAACCAGTATGTTATTAAACCTTTCCTTAGCTATCTGAGTAAATGGGATGCAGACTGCATCTTCACGGTATGGCTGGGAGACAAGTGTAGAGTCAACAAGCAAGAGCCCGCTGTCTTTTAGATAATGGATATGAATATCAAGGGATGCCTGATTCATCGCAATAAGAACATCAAGCATCTCTGTCTCTGGATAATCTATCTCTTCATCACTTATGATTATATCTGAGCGTGATGCCCCTCCTCTGGATTCAGGACCATAGCTCTGTGTTTGAACAACATTCCATCCCCTGTGGATGCCTGCTGCCTCGCTAAGTATCAGCCCTGCGAGGATGAGTCCCTGCCCTCCTGAACCACTCAACCTTATCTCATAACGCATAACCCCGGAACTCCTCCCATCTTCTTCATTATAACTACCCCTGCAACTTCTTCAAAATCTTACTCTGTACCCCATTTTATTGCAACTTTTTGCAGAGTTCCGACACTCTGGCGCCCAGCTTATTTGATAATTCATTTTTTGAATTTGTCTTTTTCACAGCCTAAATCTTTCCCTCTTTCCTCCCAAAAACTTGGATTTGATCAATTTTAACTGCTTATCTATTTCATTGAAAATTTTATTGACTTCTTCTTCGGTATATTCATAAGAACTCTTATTAGAGCAATTTCCTAAGATTCTTATCTTTTCAAGAATCTCATTTGTCCTTTTGGAAGCTATCCGCTTAAACCGTTCGCTCTTTGTCTCTTCCATGCTTTATCTTTCACCTCTTGGCCTTCTTCACGGATTTAAGTCTCTTGAGTCTCAGCAGGATTTTGAGGTCTTCCAGATCTCTCGATCTTCCTGCCGCCTGTTTCATCTTTATCAGATCATCGAGTGAGGCAAAATAGATAAATGTATCACCGAATTTTGCTCTCACCTTATTCTTCCATACCCGATCAAAACTTACTCCCTTCACAAAGGGATGGATGTCGGTTTCTACAGCATACTGGCGAATCAGGATTTTCTTTTTGAGCAGATCCTTTATACTTAATATCTGTTACATCGTACCCGAATTCTTTTAGTGTATTCCATGCCCTTTCAGCGTTGGATTTCTCGGGTCTTATAAAAATATCTATGTCTAAGGTTGCGCGTGCATAACCGTGAACAGGGAAGGCTGTAGCCCCGATTATTACAAAATTAACTTTATGTTCTTTTAATAATCTCAAAAGGCTTTCTGTGTCCACTTTTCTCCAGCAGATCTTTTATCTCTTTTGTCTTTTTGAACATAAGCTCAAATCTTTCTCGTGAGGTAAGAGACATCTGATACCTCAATTCAAATAAAATTTCCTTTGCTTCATTGTGCCTGTTTAGTTTCAGTATTGGGCTCATAAATTAAAATACAATATATCATATATTTCAATCATTGTCAATATATTATTTAATATTTTGGTAAATAATTGAAATATTTATACTTTAATAATTGATTTATTCTGTTTTTTCAATGTGTTCCGCTCCCCACTTTCGCGGTGACAAGTTTACCCCCTATCCTTAATCAAGTTGAGGACAGGCTTGATACGGAGCAGGAATGACAGTTTATATCTACAAATAATAAGGAATTCAGGGAGACAACTTAAAATTCACAAACTCTTTAATCCTTAAAAAATCCTTTGTATTATGTGTTACTACAAATGCTCCTATTCTCTTTGCTGAAAAGGCAATCAAAACATCATTGGTAATCTTTGATAAAAACTTATCTTCAAATCCATATTTCCGTCCAAGCTTTGCAATAACCTTTCCTGTTCCTTGCCAGTCGGAGGCATCAGGCACCACTATTCTATCAATACTATAAAAGGTTTCATACATCCTGTCCAGAAGCTTAACTGTTACATTATCGAAGGTCCCTGCATAAAGTTCCTCAATAACCACTGCGCTCATATAAAGCAGTGGTGTTTGATATTCAAGTTCAAGTATAGGATGAGTAATGCCTGCATTGATGAAAGGAATATATATTGAAGTATCAAGAATAATCTTAACAGGAGACCCTGCCATAGACATCCTTAATATTTCCTTTGCCCTCGATCGAAGCAAGCATTTCTTTTATTTTGCTATTTGCTATCATAAGGTCCAATGCCTTATTTATTGCCTCAGTATCTGTCTTTGCCTTTGTGATTTTCCTGACAGCCTTGATCTTTGAAGAATCAAGAATAAACTGTTTCCTTACTTTTAAAGTTGTGCTCACGATTATCACCTCCATGTGTATTTTATAAAATTATATACACATTGTCAACGCATTAAAATCCTGAGATTCTCAATTCCTTACAACTCCTCATGCGGTCTTTCTGCTGCGACCTTCTCCACCTTCTCAATGACCTCAACCTCTCCCCTTGCCTTCTTCCTTATATGCTCGTATTCCTCAGCATAGACTGGAAGTTCTTTATCAATAAGGACGCCTATTGTGAACTTTCCCGTCATATCTTTATCCTTCGCCTTTTCAACCTGAACCACATGATCCCTCTGATAGAAAAGCATATCTACCGCTGAGCCCATCCTGTTAAGTCTACCATAATAAACATGACAGTGGCTTATAACCTCCACTACACCGAAGCCCCTCTTAAGCAGTGCCTTCTCTATTAATCTATCGAGCATCCTTGCATGAAATACCGTCCCCCTCGCAACAAATGGCGCACCTGCTGCCTCCACAAGCCTCGATATATCAAAACTGTGTTCTATGGTACCATAAGGGGCTGTGGTTGCCTTTCTGCCATAATCCGTGGTTGGTGAATACTGTCCACCTGTCATTCCATATATACTGTTATTGAGAATAATTGCAGTGATGTCTATGTTTCTCCTTGCGGCATGTATGAGATGATTCCCTCCTATGGCAGTAGCATCTCCATCTCCCATAACGACTATGACCTTAAGTTCTGGGTTAGCGAGTTTGATGCCTGTTGCAAATGTAAGTGCCCTGCCGTGTGTGGTATGAAGGGTATCAAAATCACAGTATGTAGCAATTCTTCCAATACATCCAATACCAGAGACCATGACAATCTCATTCTTATCCCAGCCCGTTCTATCTATAGCCCTTATCAGAGCGCTTAGCAGAATTCCGTTACCACATCCCGGGCACCAGACAGTGGGGAATTTCTTGTCATGTCTGAGATACTTATGTATCAGCCTCGTAAGTTCAATCTCTTTTTCTTCTTCTTTTTCCACCATGCCAGTATCTTTCCTTTACTATATTTGCTCTTTTATTGCTTCGATTATCTCCAATGGTTTTATCATCGTTCCATCTACCCTGTTTACCCGCACTACAGGACAGCAACATGCCCGCTCGATTTCTCTTGCCATCTGTCCCATATTCATCTCCGGCACTATAACAGCCTTAGTCTTCTCTGTATGCTTCTTAATGAACTTTTCCATAAAGGGCCATAGGGTAATGAGTTTAATCAGACCTACCCTGATTCCCTGGATCCTTGCATCCTTTACAGCCCTCAATGCTGACCTGAAAGATGCACCGTAAGAAACCATGAGAATCTCTGCATCTTCTGTAAAAAACCCCTCTGCCGATTGTATATCCTTGAGGTTCTGTTGGATCTTTCTATGGAGTCTGTTTATAAACATTGGAACCTCATCAGTCCGGGATGTTGGAAAACCCCTTATATCATGCGTAAGACCCGTAACATGGTATCTATAACCATCACCGAATATCCCCATCGGTGGGACTCCAGCAGGTGTGTCCTCATATGGTATATACCACTCGGGAGGCATCGTTGGTCTCACCCTGTTAAAGACCTCTACTTCATCAGGGGAAGGCAGCGTTACCTTTTCCCTCATGTGTCCGATAATCTCATCAGAAAGGAGTATCACCGGTATCCTGTATTTTTCTGAAAGGTTAAACGCCCTTACTGTAAGGTCAAGGCACTCTTTTACCGAAGAAGGTGAGATCACCACAGCAGGGTGATCACCATGTGTCCCCCATCTTGCCTGCATTACATCACCCTGTGAGGGGCCTGTCGGAAGTCCTGTGCTCGGACCACCTCTCATAACATTAACAATCACGCATGGTATCTCCGCAGCTATCGCAAATCCCAGGTTTTCCTGCATAAGTGAAAAACCTGGTCCACTTGTCGCAGTCATAGCCTTCACCCCTGCAAGGGATGCCCCTATTACAGCACCGAGGCTGGCTATCTCATCCTCCATCTGTATGAAGGTTCCTCTAATTTCAGGCAGTCTTCTTGACATCATCTCTGCAATCTCTGAAGATGGGCTGATAGGATAGCCTGCAAAGAACCTGCAACCAGCAGCTATTGCCCCTTCAACAACCGCCTCATTACCCTGAAGGAGAATCTCTCTTTTAATCTTTTTACTTCTCACTTCTCACTTTTCACTTTACACTCTTCACTGTTTTTAATATCCGCTTCTTCATCCCTGTTATCGCAAAGTCAGGGCAGTGGACATCGCAGTTGCC
>JBFLZU010000030.1 GCA_040756155.1 Nitrospirota bacterium
AAAAGACCTTTTCCGAACTAAAAGAAATAGTAGGTGACGAAGAACCAGAAGGATGGGAAGTTGTTTCTCAATATTTAAGGGCTATTGTTGAATCAGAATTCTTCCTTGGCAGAAATAAATCCCTACCCTCACTTAAGCATATAAAAACAGGAGCAGACGCTATTAATTTTGCTATTGGTTTTGAGAAAGAGACATTACTTTATTTTTATGGCATAAGAGGTTTAGTCAAGGAAGAAGAAATTGTTGATGAGATTATAAACGAGGAAAAAAGCCATGTCATGTGGCTTAATAAATTTGGAGAAAGCTTTGATCTCTTCGTTATTTGACGACAGGTCAGGATTACTCTAATTATATTAAAACTCCCATGAATGTCAATGGTTTTTTGATGCCTTTTAATCTTGCTAAAGACATCCCCTGCCTTCTCATCTGGAAATCTTCAATCCACATCTGGGTCCTTATTATTGAGATATCATAATCCATTTTATCCTGTGTTTTTTGATCACGCCTTTCCATCTTGAAATCCCTCCTTCTGAGACATCTTTACTAACAACTGCCGTTTCTACGCTTCAACGGTATCAGATAACTTTCTGGTTGTCAATATCCTCACCACTCTCCTTGTATAAAATAATCTTTAAAGATTGCGTAAGGTTATGGTAATATAATGTCTTAAATAAATAGAGAAAGATTTATAAATTAAAGTAAACCCCGTTAGAAGACTCCGCCTTCTAACGGGAAGGCTCATCCCGTTAGAAATTTTAAATTTCTAAACGGGACTCACACGGGGCATTAACCCCGTGTTCGCTCAAAAAGGAAAATTATTTTCATCCCCGCTGCAAGCAGCGGGGCATTCTAACGGGGTAAAGGGGTGAATTCAGAGCAATGTTAAAGAGAAAAGAAAAATATGTGGTTGCGGTGGCTGGTGCAACAGGTGCAGTTGGTAATGAGATGATAGAGATACTTGAGGAGAGAAAATTTCCAGTAGAGAGGCTTGTTCCACTTGCATCAGAGAAATCAGAAGGAAAGAAAGTTGAGTTTATGGGTAGCGATGTAACTGTCGAGGTACTTACTGAAGAATCCTTCAAAGGTATTGACATTGCCCTATTTTCAGCAGGGGCATCGAGGAGCCTCCAGTTTGCACCAAAGGCTGTCGAGTCTGGCGCTGTAGTTATTGATAACTCAAGTGCCTTCAGGATGAATCCAGAGGTGCCCCTCGTCGTTCCTGAGGTTAACCCTCCTGCAATAGCAAGGCATAAAGGGATAATTGCAAATCCAAACTGCTCTACGATTCAGATGGTTGTAGTGCTTAAACCCCTGCACGATGCTGTCAGAATAAAGAGGATAGTCGTCACAACATTCCAGTCTGTCTCAGGAACAGGGAAAAGGGCTATGGATGAACTACTTCAACAGACAACAGATATATTAAACTTTAAAGAGATAAAGTGTAATGTCTATCCTTATCAAATAGCATTCAACTGCCTTCCTCATATAGATGCATTTCTTGAAAATGGCTATACAAAAGAAGAAATGAAGATGGTGAATGAGACAAGAAAGATTATGGAGGACGACTCCATCAGGATTACCGCCACGACTGTAAGGGTGCCTGTCTTCATGGGTCATTCAGAGTCTGTTAATATCGAGACAGAAAAAAAGTTACATCCAAATGAGGCAAGGGCTATACTTTCGACTGCTCCTGGCGTTATAGTCTTTGATGACCCATCAAGAAATATCTATCCTCTTGCAATCGATGTAGCCGGTAAAGATGATGTGTATGTTGGCAGGATAAGAAAAGACGAATCAGTCTCCAATGGACTTAATATGTGGATTGTGGGTGACAATCTCAGGAAGGGTGCTGCGCTTAATGCCATTCAGATAGCAGAACACCTGATATGATTTCCTATGAGGTAATTCAGAAGATTCTAAAGAGGGCCCTGCGACAGGGCGGTGATTATGCCGAGATATTTGTTGAACATACACGACCTACAGGTATAATTCTTGAAGACAATAAAATAGAGAAGGTCATATCAGGTATAGATATAGGGGCAGGGATAAGGATAATATTTAACGGAAAAACAGCATATGCATACACAAATGAACTATCAGAGAGAGCACTCATAGAACTTGCAGAAACAGCAAGTAATGTAGTCAAACAGACAGAAAAAGATACAACCATAAATCTCATCAGGAGAAATCCATCTGTTGACTTTACAATTAAAAGACATCCACAATCAGTTGGTATCTCTGAAAAGGTTAGTGTTGTATCAAAGGCAAATACCCTGAGCAGAAAATATGATAACAGGATAAGGCAGGTTACAGTCTCATATAGAGATGTTATTCAAAAGGTGCAGATAGGTAACTCTGAGGGATTGATGGCGGAGGATGAAAGAATCCATACACTCTTTTTTATTAATGTAATTGCTTCTGATGGCGATATCATCCAGACAGGATATGAACCTGTGGGTGGCCTTATTGGTTTTGAGATATTCAATGAACATCCACCTGAGGTCGTAGCAGAAAAGGCATCGAAGAGAGCTGTAATGATGCTTTCAGCAAAGAGAGCTCATGGTGGAAAGATGCCTGTGGTTATATCCGCTGAGGCAGGTGGAACTATGATTCACGAGGCAATAGGACACGGACTCGAGGCTGACCTTGCACAGCAAGGGTTATCTGTCTTTTCAGGCAAGATAGGGAAACAGGTTGCATCAAAAATAATTACCGTCGTTGATGATGCTACTTTACCTAATAAAAGAGGCTCATTCAGATTTGATGATGAAGGGGTAGAGGCACAGAGAACGGTACTGGTTGAAAATGGAATACTTAAGGGTTATATGTATGATAGGCTTTCAGCGATGAAGGACGGTGTTAGACCAACAGGGAATGGACGCAGAGAATCATATAAACACAAACCCATACCGAGGATGACCAATACATTCATTGCACTGGGAACATCAAATCCTGTTGATATAATTAAATCCATTGATAAAGGGCTTTTTGTAAAGAAGATGGGAGGAGGACAGGTCAATACCGTAAATGGTGATTTTGTCTTTGAAGTAAATGAGAGTTATTTAATAGAGTATGGACAGATAGGAGAGCCTGTCAGAGGAGCAACATTAACAGGAAACGGGCCTGAGATACTAAATCAGATAGATATGGTGGGGAATGACCTCGGTTTTTCTATAGGGACATGCGGAAAAGATGGACAGGGCGTTCCTGTTAGCGATGCCATGCCAACAATAAGGATACCAAGGATGGTTGTCGGAGGAGAGGTGTAGTAAGTTTTGCGTAATCCTGATTTAAAGAATTGGTAGATATCGTTCTATCTCATAAGGGTGAATTCTTATTCGGTAGTCATCCCACTCTACTTTTTTGCTGATTATAAGCTGTTCAAAGATATGGTCGCCGAGGGTTTCCCTTAGAAGTTCACTCTTTTCTGCATATTCTATAGCCTCAATGAGACTTCCAGGTAAACAGTCAATGTTATATTTTTTCCTTTCTTCATCAGAAAGGTGATAAACATCCATCTCTATAGGCTCCGGAAGCTCATAGCCTTTCTCTATACCTCTAATTCCTGCCTGAAGCATACAGGCAAAGGTAAGATAGGGATTACAGGCAGGGTCTGGTGAACGGAGCTCTATGCGTGTTGCCTTCTCTTTGCCTGGTTTATAAAGGGGAACCCTCACGAGGGTAGACCTGTTTCGTCTTGCCCAGCAGATATAGACAGGGGCTTCATATCCGGGTACAAGCCTTTTATAAGAATTGACCCATTGATTGAGAACAAGTGTTATCTCTTTTATATGGGTAAGTTGGCCTGCAATGTATTTCTTCGCAATATCCGAGAGAAAATATTGATCCTTTGGGTCAAAGAAGGCATTCCTGTCACCTTCAAAAAGGGACTGATGGGTATGCATGCCACTTCCGTTCTGACCGAATATGGGTTTTGGCATGAATGTGGCATAGAGATTATACCTTTTGGCAATCTCCTTCACAGCTACCCTGTGAGTTATTACTATATCAGCCATTGTCAATGCATCTTCATATCTTAAATCTATCTCATGCTGTGAATGGGCTACCTCATGATGGGAATATTCAACCTTTATACCCATGGATTCGAGTGCGAGAATGGTATCACGACGGAGGTCCTCCGCAGCATCCATGGGATAATCAAAATAACCACCTTCATCGAGTGTCTCTGGACCCTTGTCAGATTTAAAATAGAAGTATTCGAGCTCAGGGCCTAGATAAAACGTAAATCCCTTCTGTCTTGCCTTCTCAAGGTTCAACTTAAGGATATATCGAGGGTCTCCTTTGTACGGGGAGCCATCCGGTTCATAGATATCACAGAACATCCTCGCAACAGCCTTCTCCTTTGGCCTCCATGGAAGTATGGCGAAGGTGGTTGGATCCGGCCTTGCGATCATGTCGCTTTCATCAATCCTCGCAAAACCCTTGATGGATGAGCCATCAAATCCCATACCTTCATCAAAGGCATATTCGAGTTCCTCAACCGGAATCGCAAAACTTTTGAGCTGGCCATGGATATCAGTAAACCAGAGCCTGACAAACTTCACATCATTTTTCTTTATCAGCTCCATCACATCCTTTTTGTCTCTTGGTTTTTCCATCACTTAAATCCTCCTTAGAAAATCAAAAATTAAAATGCAAAATGTAAAATTAAGGAATTTTATTTAAATTTAAAAAAATCTTCCATAATTTTGATTTTTACTCTTTAATTTTTAAGTTTACAATAATATCACCCCCTTCGGAAAAAAACCTTATAAAAATTCATTGCCCTACCTATATATTCCTCATATATCTTTTCTGTTTCTTCTATTATGCGGTCTATCTCAGGACTGTTCTTAAACCATTCAAGGAGCATATCCCTTGTAACTTCTATATGGAACTGAAATCCATAGACATTATCTCTGTATCTGAATGCCTGATTTTTATATAGCTCAGACCTTGCTAACAATACAGCATCCAGTGGAATGTCAAAGGTATCACTATGCCAGTGGAAGACCTTAAACCTCCTCCAGAAATCTCTGACCATGGGGTGAATCGCAATCTTCCTCATAGGGAGATCTTTTAAACCATCTCCTGTAATCTCTATATCGTACCATCCTATCTCTTTTTCTGGCCCTGGATAAACCTCTGCACCGAGGCAATAAGCAATCATCTGGGCACCGAGACAGATGCCAAGGATTTTCATATTTCTGTTAATCGCTTCTCTGATTATACGTGACTCTACCATGAGATGGGGATATCTATCCATCTCGTATACACCCATAGGCCCACCCATAACTATGAGGGTATCAAATCCTTTTAAAGGAGGTGGTATCTCTCCGGAACCGAGTTCTATGATACTAAAAGGAATACCCTGTTCTCTCAGGAAATCCTCTATCGTTCCCGGGCCTTCTGTAATTATATTTTTAATTATTAAGACTGACAACCTTTTATTTTCCTTCTATTCTTCAGTACAACGCTTAATTTTATTGACATGTTTTTAAAGATTATTTTATCATAACGGTTACTATTTACCAATAAAAAGAGGTATAATATATGGCAGTAGGAGATACGAGAAGTAGTAACTTTTTTGATTTTATAGTTGATAGAGACACAGAGCGCTGTATTGAATGCCTTGTATGCATCCAGCAGTGTCCTTATGATGCAAATATCCATA
>JBFLZU010000031.1 GCA_040756155.1 Nitrospirota bacterium
CCTCGAGGGGGTTGGGCAGGACGATTGCATTAGCCTTCGGAAAAAGAAAATACAGGATTGTTGTTAATTACCATTTATCTGATAAGGATGCACAGGAGGTAGTGAGCAAAATAATTTCTTCAGGTGGTGATGCGATTGGTCTGCAGGCTGATGTAGGGGATGTTAGAAAAGTAAGATTGATGGTAAAAGAGGTTATGAAAAAATGGGGGAGGATAGATGTCCTGATTAATAATGCTGGTATTACAAAGGATAACCTGCTATTAAAGACATCAGATGATGACTGGGATACGGTATTGAAGACAAACCTGAAGGGGGTATTTAATACTATAAGAGAGGTAGCAAGGGTGATGGTGAGACATGGTGGTTATATAATAAATATAAGTTCTGCCTCGGGTTTAAAAGGTAAGGCAGGGCAGTCATCCTATGCCGCATCAAAGGCAGGATTGATAGGACTTACAAAGTCTGCTGCTATTGAACTGGGTAGATTTAATATAAAGGTGAATGCAGTGTTACCTGGAGTATTACCTACCGATATGGTGAAAGGAAGTCATCCTTCTGTTAAAGAAAAGGCGAAGAGTGAAAGTGTTATTGGAAGACTTTCAGACATCGAGGAGGTTGCAGAGTTCATATGCGGTCTTACAGAAATGGATAATGTATCAGGACAGATCTTTAATCTCGACAGCAGAATAATATAGTTTGTTGAAAATAATAGTGATTTTGTGGTATATAGAGTTCAGGAGGTTGAGTTCATGGAGGTAGCTCCAAGTGCAAGTTATAGTCTGACCATTAGGGTTGAGATAAAAAATGTCCCCGGAATGCTTGGTAAGCTTGCATCAGCAATAGGTCAGGTTGGTGGTGATATCGGTGCAGTAGATATAGTGAGTGTAAATAAATCCACGATAATCAGGGATATTACTGTAAGAGCGAGAGATGAGAATCACGGACATGAGATAGTAAATGCTATTAAAGAAGTTATGGATGTAAAGGTCATCCATGTCTCTGATCGTACCTTCCTTATGCACCTCGGAGGGAAGATAGAGATCAGGAATAAGATACCTGTAAAGACCAGAGATGACCTTACAATGGTCTATACACCTGGTGTAGCAAGGGTTTGTATGGCTATCCGTGATGACCCAGGAAAGGCATTTAACCTTACAATCAAGAAAAATACAGTAGCAATAGTTACGGATGGGAGTGCGGTGCTTGGACTCGGGGATATAGGACCTGAGGCTGCCCTTCCAGTTATGGAAGGGAAGGCAATGCTCTTTAAGGAATTTGGTGGGATAGATGCATTCCCTATATGCCTTTCCACAAGAGATACAGATGAGATAATCCGAACAATCAAATATATCTCACCGGCTTTTGGGGCCATAAACCTCGAAGACATATCTTCTCCACGATGCTTTGAGATTGAGGAACGCCTGAAAAAAGAAATTAACATACCAGTATTCCACGATGACCAGCATGGGACAGCAGTAGTTGTGCTTGCCGCTATGATAAATGCACTTAAGGTGGTAAAAAAGAAGATAGAAGAGATAAAGGTCATTGTGGTTGGTATAGGTGCTGCTGGTGTGGCATGCACAAAGATGATGATGACTGCAGGTGTAAAGAATATTATAGGGTTAGATCGCACAGGGACAATATATCTCGGTAGAAAAGAGAACATGAATCCAGTTAAAGAGTGGTATGCAGCGAATACAAATCCTTCTATGGTAAAAGGGGGAATCATAGAGGCTGCTGAGGGTGCGGACTTAATTCTTGGTCTCTCGGGGCCAGGTGTAATTCCTGTGGATGCACTCAAGAAAATGAATAAAGATCCCATCGTCTTTGCTATGGCAAATCCTGTTCCAGAGATTATGCCTGAGGAAGCAGAACCCTATGTGAGGATTATGGCTACAGGGAGATCCGACTATTCCAATCAGATAAACAATGTCCTCTGTTTCCCGGGACTCTTCAGGGGAGTACTTGATAGTCATGCATTTGAAATAAATGACGACATGAAACTTGCTGCTGCATATGCAATAGCCTCTGTAGTAACCAGAGGAGAACTACATGAGGATTACATTATACCAAGTGTATTTAACAAGAAGGTTGTTAGATCTGTAGCAAATGAGGTAGCAAAGGCAGCATACAAAACAGGTGCTGCAAGAAGACGCAGGAGACTATTTGAAATAAAGATATAAATGTAGTAAAATTAATCGTGGACATTATAGATAAAAAGATTCTTAACCTGATACAGACAGGTTTCCCTATAGAATCCAGACCCTATAAAATAATCGGAGAAAAGGTTGGGATTACAGAGCAGGATGCCTTTGAAAGGATAAATAGACTGAAAGAGAATGGCACTATAAGACGGATAGGTGCAACATTTGACTCCAGAAAACTTGGTTTTTCAAGCACACTCTGCGCAGCAAAGGTTACCAAGAATAAGATCGATAATTTTATTAAGGTCGTCAATTCGTATCATGGTATTACCCACAACTATGAGCGTGACCATAAATACAATATATGGTTTACACTTATTGTATCATCAAAAGAAGAGATAGAGTCAATAATTAAAGAGATAACAGAGAAAACAGGTGTAAAAAACATCAGAAATATGCCTGCTATAAGGTTTTTCAAGGTGAAGGTAGATTTAAAAGTATAAAGGAGGTGCATTATGTTAGCAGAATTCAGTATTGTGCCAATAGGTACGGGGAGTAGCAGTATAGGCGACTACTTAGCCGCTGTACTCGATATTGTGGATAAGAGTGGACTCCCATATAAGGTCAATCCAATGGGAACTGTGGTTGAGGGCACATGGGATGAGATATTTGCCCTGATAAAGAAGTGTCATAATAAGACTATGCGGGGCGCAGAGCGTGCTATAACGACTATATCTATAGACGACAGGAAAGGTAAGCCAAACAGATTGAAGAAGAAAGTTGAATCCATTGAGCGGAGACTGGGAAGAGAACTGTCAAAATAATGTTGCGGTGCTGCGGTGATGCGGTGCTGCGGTCAGGAGGAGTTATGAAGGTCACACTCAGCGTAATAAAGGCAGATATAGGTGGTTATGTAGGGCATTCAAGTATCCATCCGAGGCTTCTCGAGCATGCAAATGAAAAGTTGTCATCAGCCAAAGAGAAACACTTGTTGATAGACTATCATGTAACACGATGTGGCGACGACCTTGAACTTATCATGACCCATGATAAAGGTATAGATAATCAGGATGTCCATAAGCTCGCATGGAATACATTCACATCGTGTACTGAAGTAGCAAAGGAATTGAAACTCTATGGTGCAGGGCAGGATATGCTTAAGGACGCATTCAGTGGTAATGTAAAGGGTATGGGTCCTGGTGTGGCTGAGATGGAATTTGAAGAAAGGAGAAGCGAACCTGTAATAGTCTTTATGGCGGACAAGACCTCACCAGGTGCATGGAGCCTTCCGCTCTTTAAGATATTTGCGGACCCATTCAATACAGCAGGTCTTGTTATAGACCCGAGCATGCACGATGGCTTTATATTTGAGGTTCTCGATGTAAAGGCTGGGAAAAAGATTACCCTCTCATGTCCTGAAGAGATGTATAACCTCCTTATCCTTCTTGGAGCAACAGACCGATATATGGTTAAGGCGATATATAGAAAAACAGATGGTGAGATTGCTGCAGTTGCATCCACACAGAGACTGGGACTTATAGCAGGGAAATATATAGGTAAGGATGACCCGGTGATGATTATAAGGACACAGAGTGGTTTCCCTGCTGTTGGTGAGGCGCTTGAGCCATTTGCATTTCCTCACCTTGTAGAAGGATGGATGAGGGGATCACATCATGGGCCCTTAATGCCTGTTGCATTCTATGAAGCTAACCCTTCAAGGTTTGATGGTCCCCCACGGGTAATAGCAGCAGGTTTTCAGCTAACAAATGGTAGACTAATAGGGCCTCGTGATATGTTTGACGACCCAAGTTTTGACGAGGCAAGACATACCGTTAATATTATAGCTGACTATATGCGCAGACACGGACCATTTGAACCTCACAGGTTGAGTCTCGATGAACTTGAATATACCACATTTCCCCAGGTGATGAGTAAGCTTGAAGGAAGGTTCAAAGACGACGCATAAGGGGCGTACCAAAAAATCCAAAAGATTTTTTGGACCGCGTAGGAGAGATTTATGGCAGGGAGGCGATACATCGGTCTTGATGCAGGTTCTGTCAGTGTAAAACTCGTAGTACTGAGTGAAGATCTCAGTATAATTCACGAGTCTTATGAAAGACATTATGGGCAGACTTTAAAGGTTGCTATGGACCTGCTTGAAAAGACAGAACCAGCCAACTGTCTCGGTATTACAGGTTCTGTCGGAAAACTTCTTGCCTCAATACTTTCGATCGAATTTGTTAACGATATAATAGCACAATCAACTGCTGTCTCAAGATTTTATCCTGGAATAAAAACCATCATAGAGATGGGTGGTGAGTGCTCAAGGTTAATTATCTTAGAGAATAGT
>JBFLZU010000032.1:0-8871 GCA_040756155.1 Nitrospirota bacterium
GAATCTCCAAAAAATCTTTGATTTTTGGGGCATTCCTTGTTATATTATTTGTATTGTAATTAAAGATTTAAGAGGAATTTACATGTTAGAGGAAATAAACGAGCTCATCGAGCAGAGGCTTAAAAAGTTAAAAGCGTTAAAAGATGCGGGCATTGACCCATACGGTAGCAGATTCGAGGTCAAGCACTCATCAAAAGGACTCTTAGACCAGTATAACGGACATAGCCATGATGACCTGGAAAAAGAAAGGGTTGAAGTTGTGGTTGCCGGAAGGATTGTAGCGTTGAGAGACTTCGGAAAAGCCACATTTGCCCATATACAGGATGGTGCTGGGAAAATGCAGATATACCTGCGGAAAGATATGCTAGGAGATGAGAGGTATGGACTCCTCAAAAAACTCGATATAGGTGACTTTATAGGTGTAAAAGGGAGACTCTTCAGGACAAAGACCAATGAATTAACTATAGAGGTCGAGGAGTATGTCCTTCTCTGTAAATCGCTGAGACCACTTCCAGAAAAGTGGCATGGACTAACGGACATAGAGCAGCGCTACCGCCAGAGGTATGTTGACCTTATTGTACACCCCTCTGTCAGAGATACCTTTATTAAAAGGACCGAGGTAATAAAGTCTATAAGAAAATTCTTTGACTCGAGAGGATTCCTTGAAGTAGAAACACCAATGATGCAACCTATTCCCGGAGGAGCAACTGCAAGACCCTTTGTTACCCATCACAATGCACTGAATATGAACCTTTACCTTCGGATAGCTCCTGAACTTTATCTCAAGCGACTTCTCGTTGGAGGTTTTGAAAGGGTATACGAGATCAACAGGAACTTCAGGAATGAAGGAATATCAACAAAACACAATCCTGAATTCACCATGCTCGAATTTTATATGGCATATGCAGATTATAATGACCTTATGGATCTCACAGAGGAACTTATTACAACTGTAGCAATGGAGGTCTTTGGTAAACTCATATTTGAATTTGAAGGCGAACAGATAAATTTCA
The DNA here is from genome assembly GCA_040756155.1 of Nitrospirota bacterium. Lineage (NCBI taxonomy): Bacteria > Pseudomonadati > Nitrospirota > Nitrospirota bacterium. Next base: position 1,014 of record JBFLZU010000032.1, read on the forward strand.
CTCCACCATGGCAAAGAATCACGCATAAGGAGGCTATTATAAAATACGGTTCAATAGAACCTGAAGTGCTTGCTGATTATGAAAGGGCTAAGAAATATGCTATTTCCCTCGGTGCTGAGATAAAGGGTGACTGCTCTCTCGGGAAGATACAGGATGAGATATTTAAGGCAGTTGCAGAGGATAAACTTATACAGCCCACATTCATCACTGACTACCCAACAGAAGTTTCACCTCTTGCAAAGAGAAGCAAAAATAATCATGACATTGCTGAACGATTTGAACTCTTCATTGCGGGTAGAGAGATAGCAAACGCCTTTTCAGAACTTAACGACCCTGTAGACCAGAGAGTGCGGTTTCAGAAACAGATAGAGGAATTGCACGCAGATGATATAGAAGAATACACGATGGACGAGGATTTTATAAGGGCACTTGAATATGGAATGCCTCCTGCTGCAGGAGAAGGTATTGGTGTAGACAGGCTTGTAATGGTTCTTACGGGTTCTACATCTATAAGGGATGTTATACTCTTCCCTCAACTTAAACAGGAACAACTGTGAAAATCCCATATGAACTTTTTATAGGACTCCGCTATCTTAGAGCAAAGAGAAAACAGACATCTATATCTGTAAATACCATTATATCGATAGCTGGGGTTGCACTTGGCGTGACAGCACTTATCGTTGTCCTCTCCGTAATGAGTGGATTTCAGGAGGATTTACAGGGAAAAATTCTCGGGATAAATTCACATATCGTCATTCTGCAATTTGGTGGGAATATCAGAGATTACAGAACTGTAATAGATAGGGTAAAGACACAGAATGGTGTACTCTCTGCATCTCCATTTATAATCAATCAGGCAATGTTGTCCTCTGGAAAGATGACACAGGGCGTTGTACTAAGAGGAATTGACCTATCATATAAAGGTAGTACGACATATCTCCAGAAAACAATTAAAGAAGGGAGTCTGGATACACTTAAAGATGAGCGGATGCATGGAATCATTCTCGGAAAGGAATTATCAAAAAATCTCGCGGTATTCATAGGTGATAGCGTAAATGTTATTTCCCCTGCTGGTTCCCTTACCCCTGTCGGAATGCTCCCGAAAATGAAGACATTCAAGGTTATCGGTATATTTGATTCTGGTATGTTTGAGTTTGATTCAAATATTGCCTATATCTCACTTAAAGATGCACAATCATTCTTTGAGATGGGTGATACAGTAACAGCTACAGAGGTAAGAATAGATAATATCTATAAAGCCAGAGAGTTATCCCATGAGATACAACAATTCCTTGGACCACCATACTTCTCAAGAAGCTGGATGGAGATGAACAGAAATCTATTTTCTGCTCTAAAACTTGAAAAGATAGCGATGTTTATTATCCTCGTCCTTATAATCCTTGTAGCGGCATTCAACATTGTAAGCACACTCATCATGATTATAATCGAGAAAGGTAAAGACATAGCCATACTTAAATCAATGGGAGCAACAAACAGCGGCATCATGAGTATATTCATTATAAACGGACTGATGATCGGTATAGTGGGAACCATTATTGGCGTTATTGGAGGATACTCTGTATGTTATCTCCTCAAGACATATCAGATAATTACATTACCAGGGGACATATATCACATTACACATCTACCTGTTAAAATGAATACCTTGGATTTTATAGTTATATCCTTATCTGCCATCGGCATAAGTTTTCTTGCAACACTTTATCCATCATGGCAGGCAGCACATCTCGACCCCGCTGAGTCACTGAGATATGAATAAAGATAGTAGATGGTAGACAGTTAACAGTCATCAGTAAACCCCGCACCCCGCTCACGCGGGCTGCGGGGACTGTGCGGGCGGGGCATTGTGGCGTGGTGCGGGGTAAAGAGTGATATGTTTAAGTTTTTACGTAGAATTTTATGTCTGATGTTAATAGCGATAATAATATTTGTAACTGTCGTTCTATGGGGTGGGGGTGAAAGAATAAGGTGGCTTGGAGAAAAGAGTGAAGAGGCAGGTAAGGTGATAAAGGAGAAATCTGAAGAACTCGGGGATAAGGCTGACACCATCAAGCAGGAGATTGAAGAGAAAAAGGAAAAGGTTGAAAAAACAGTGAGAAAGATAAAAGGGATATTCGGTGACAGAGAAGACTCTAATAAAGGTCGTTGATTTACATAAATCCTTCACAACCGATGCAGGGACACTGCATATACTCAAGGGAATAAATATCGAGATTAACAGAGGAGAATTTCTATCAATCGTTGGTGCCTCAGGTGTCGGGAAAAGCACCTTTTTACATCTACTCGGCACACTCGATAGACCAACAGCAGGAAAGATATTCTATCAGGAGACTGATACATCAGAGTTAAGAAATACCGAACTTGCAAGATTCAGAAATCAAAAGATAGGCTTTGTATTTCAGTTTCACTACCTTTTACCTGAATTCAACGCAATTGAAAATACTATGATGCCATCTTTAATCTCTGGTATTAATAGGACAGTGGCAGAGGATAAGGCATTTAAATTTCTGGATGCAGTTGGACTTAAAGACCGTCTCACACATAAACCAGGAGAGCTCTCCGGAGGTGAACAACAGAGGGTAGCGGTTGCCAGGGCATTGATCATGGAGCCAGAGGTTATCCTTGCTGATGAGCCCACAGGAAATTTAGATAGTAAAACAGGAAAGGAAATCTATAGTTTGCTTAAAAGTCTTAATAGAACCAATGGGACAACATTTGTAATAGCCACCCACAATGAAGTTCTTGCATCTCAATGTGACCGCAGGTTAAAGATGGTAGATGGGATAATCATAGACGCTGGAATATAAACCTGTTTTTCTGGGGACAGTCCCGAATCTACGACTCCGCTACGCTTCGTCCGTAATTCTGGGACAGTCCCCTTATTTTCCTCATTCCCGCGTAGGCTGGAATCCAGATTTAGTAAATGCAAAAATTAAAAATCAAAATTAAGGAATTCCATAATTTTGCATTTTGATATTTGATTTTTGATTTATAAGAATTGGGTTCCTGCTTCCACAGGAATGCTTCCCTAACATTTTGCTACCTACCACTATAACCCATGTATCGGAAAGACATTCCTTCTTATATACTCCACGGAGGAAGCAGCAATACTTCTTGCCTTATCATTACTTTGAACCTCTGATGGTTTATCTCTGAGAGTCAGGATATCTGAAAAATTTAACCTTTTTTCTAAAGCATATTCTTTAAATGAAGATGGAAATTCATCAGGTAATTCAACGCCACACATTATGCCAAATGCTAATGCCCATGCCCTTGCTACATTCAAGACATTATATCCCCCACCACCGAGTGCAACCCATGGATAATCTAATGAGCGGAATATCTCGACTGCACGGCAGAAGGCATTGTTTGTCAGACGCATGTGGGTAAGCGGATCCCCTTCTAAGGCATCTGCTCCGAGCTGGGTTACGAGTATATCAGGATTAAATGCCTTTATAAGTGGTGGAACTATCTCTTCAAATGCCCAGAGGAATACATCATCACCTGTATCGGGATAGAATGGAATATTTACCGAATAGCCCCTACCCTTTTCTTCACCTATTTCTGCAGGCTTTCCTGTCCCTGGGAAGAGAAAATCACCACTCTCATGAAGTGATATGGTAAGAACCCTATCCGTGCGATAGAATACATGCTGAACACCATCTCCGTGATGGGCATCTATATCTACATATACGACCCTCTTTCCCTTATTCACCACCTCTGCTACTGCCACTGCCGGGTCATTTATATAACAGAAGCCAGATGCCCTCTCGGGCATTGCATGGTGGAGTCCCCCTGCGATATTAAAGGCAGTTTGAACTTTGTTATTCCCCACTAACCTGACTGCCTGAATTGATGCCCCTGTTGAAAGCAGGGAACCAGAGTAAACACCTCTGAAGACAGGGTTGTCACCCCACCCAAGACCATAACGGAATAAATCACTTGAATAGACACCCTCATTAGCCTCTTTAAGGGCATTTATATACTCCTCCCTGTGAACAAGCATCACTGTCTCTTCAGATGCAGGGACTGGTTCTATCAAATTCACATCTGGTGAATCAAAGATGTTAAATGATTTCAACAATTCGTATGTCAGCTTCAGGCGTATCATCTTAAGGGGATGAGATGGTCCATAATCATAAGATAGATATGTATCCGAGTAGATAAATGCCACCTTTTTATCTATCATCTTTGATCTTTGCTCTATTTTAATCCTGAATCCTGCATGAAAATAGCATGAAAATAGCCGAGGCATCCTGCCTCGGATCATGTCAGGCAACCCCGTATTAAATACGGGGCTGACCTATTTTTTTGCTCTTTGCTTTGTTTAATATACCTGTCTTTGAGAGTAATTTTTGAACTTGGTATAGTTGCTCAGGAAAGTAAAATTCACCACCTCTCCTGCAGGCCCATTTCTCTGTTTTCCTATCTTTATCTCTGCCTTACCCTTTTCTGCCTTGTCCGAATATAGCTCACCTCTGTATATAAATAATATTACATCGGCATCCTGCTCGATGGCTCCAGACTCTCTCAGGTCTGCAAGGGTAGGCATCTTATCTTCCCTTTGTTCGGGTCTTCTATTCAACTGGGACAATACGATTACAGGTATATTAAGTTCCTTTGCGAGGGATTTAAATGACCTTGCTATCTCAGAGATCTCTTGCTCCCTTCGTTCGAACTTACCCCTTTCACGCATTAATTGTAGATAATCAACAATAACGAGGCTCAGACCATATTCAGCCTTCAGTCTCCTTGCCTTGGCTCTTATCTCAAGAACACCGAGTGCAGGTGAATCATCTATAAAAATCGGTGCCTCTGCAAGCCTCCCTGCCGCATTTGTTAAGGGCTTCCAGTCTTCTTTACCGAGATAGCCTGAGCGAAGTTTATGAGAATCCACCTCTGCCTCTGAGCATAATAGCCTCAGGACAAGCTGATATTTTGACATCTCAAGACTGAAGATTGCGACAGGTTCTCTCTTCTCAACACCTACATACTGCGCCACATTAAGGCAGAATGCAGTCTTGCCCATCCCTGGTCTACCTGCGACAATAATCAGGTCTCCAGGCTGAAGTCCTGCTGTCCTCTCATCGAGGTCGGTAAAGCCGGTTGGAATCCCTGTAATCCTTTCTTTCTTATCGTAGAGTTTTTCTATGAGTTCGAAACTGTCTTTTATGATATCCTTTATTGGTGTAAATGAGGGTTTTATCCTATTTTCGGATACCTGAAATATTCTCTTCTCTGCATAGTCAAGAAGTTCATCAACATCCTGCGAGTTATCATAACCCTGTGATATTATGTCTGTAGCAGTATTTATAAGACTTCTCAAGGCTGCTTTTTCTCTTATGATCTTCGCATGATAGCGGACATTAGCTGATGTAGGGACTGAATTCACAAGTGTGGCGAGATATGTGACACCACCTATACTTTCTATCTCATTGTTTTTCCTCAGTGCATCGGTAAGTGTAATAATATCTATTGCTTCATTAGCCTCGCTGAGTTCAATCATTCGCCAGAAGATCCTGCGGTGTGCTTCTTTATAGAAATCATCAATGGAGATGATTTCTAATACCTTATTAATGGCATCGTTATCGAGCAATATTGCTCCTAAAACAGATTGTTCCGCCTCGATATTCTGTGGCGGCATCTTTTCAGTCGGTATCTCTATTGTTCTCATGGGTTACCTCTCTACGAGTCATAGACACTTTAATTGAGCTTGCCGAAATTAAACCCTAACTACAAATACCTTCAATTCTACGGAGACATCAGGGTGTAGTTTCACAGTAACGGTATAATTACCAAGTCTCTTTATGGGCTCTTGCAGGCTAATCTTTCTTTTATCTATTTTTATCCCTTCTCTTGCAATAGCATCGGCTATATCTTTAACGGTAACAGATCCAAACAGTTTTTCCTCTTCACCTGCCTGATGCGGGATGGTTATAACCATCTCAGACAATCTATTTGCAAATTTCTCTGTATCAATCCTTTCCTTATGATGTCTCGCAAGTATTTTCTTTTTCTCCTCCTCAAGTGCCTCGAGGCTCTTTTCTGTTGCCTCTATTGCTAATCCTTTTGGTATAAGGTAGTTCCTTCCATAACCTTCCGCTACATTGACCAGATCACCTGCCTTACCAAGTTTTTCCACATCCTCTCTCAAGATTACCTTCATTTATTACCCTCCATGGTTTTCTTTTCAAACGAGGTTTTCTCTTTATTTTCTTCTGGTTTTATGGTTATATCCCGAACAAAATCTACACAGCGAAACCCTTTTGATTTAACAGAAAACCTCTTCTGGCATGTCTCTCTCCATGCACACACAATACATATATCCTTTTCTGTGATTGACATATACGTTACCCTTTTACTTTTTACTTCTGAAATACCAGATTAAGACTTTACCTATATTGGCACTGATACTGTCTTTTGTATTTATAATAAATATCCGATTATTTATATGAAAAAGTTCTCTTTCCATTCGTTCTACTGGAAAACAGCCTTTACCATATCTTCTCGATAGTTCTGACTCAAACATTGGCACTATCTTGTCCTTCATCCTCAATTCTGTATCCATAAGAAATATTGAGATATCTGAAGTCAACCCTTCAACTCTATCAAGGAATGTCTTTATCTCTGAATCGTATATCTGCTTTGGAGGGGATGATTTTATCTCTGCATAGAGGAGTTTTCCCTCAACATTCGCAATAACATCATAATCCCCTCCCATCCTTGTATTCTTGAACTTTACCCCCCATACTGCTGAAGCCCCATATTCCCTCTTAAGCACCTCGGCAACAAACCACTCCAGTGTATCTCCAAAACTTTTTACATCTATTCGGGCAAGTTGATACCTATCTCTGGATAGCATCTTGACGATGCCTGCTTTCAGGGTGAAATCTAAATACCCCTTTATTACATCCACCGTAGAAAACCTCGTGAGATGATGCATCTCTATGGAACTTTTGTGTTTGATAATATCCCTCAGAAATAATCTGAATGAATACTTCTTCATTGATTCATAGAAATTATTGATCTCCAGTGGGGCATCAGGGATTAAAAGGTCATCCTGTGGTTCTTTCCTGAACACAATGAAACCTCTCCTTTTAAGCATTCCTTCTATTGAGGGAGACATCTCAGCAAGCATTCGACGAAGTCTCGCCACTTCAGTCCTGAGGGATAATATCTCTCTGTCTTTTTCATCCATAAGTTCTTTTTTCTTTAATGCCAATACCATCTTAATCTCTAAGTATCCTCAATATTACCCTTCTGTGTCTTGGCCCATCGAACTCGCAGAAGTATATAGACTGCCATGTTCCAAGTAGCAATCTTCCTTCGTCTATAAGCACCGTTTCAGACACACCAATAACCGAGGATTTTATGTGCGCGGCTGAATTTCCTTCCCTATGATAATATCCTCCATTAAATGGTATGAGTTTTGACAGCATGCCCTCGATGTCTTTTACCACGCTTGGGTCTGCTCCTTCATTTATTGTAATACCTGCAGTAGTGTGAGGAACAAAAATATAGCAGATGCCCGATTTAACGCCAGAATCCCTTATAGAATCCTGAACCTGTGATGTTATATCAACAAATTCAATACTTGATTTAGTACTGACATCGAGGTGTTTTATCATGTCAAATAATACTATGCCCCCTGCCCAAAATCAAGGGGGATGTTTTGTGTTATAGTATCTTACCACTTACTATACTTTATTTTATCAATACCTACAGCTCTATAATTTATTTGAAATTTAGTTTCGCATATCAGACAATCGCATAGTAAAGTAATCCATTCATCGTCATAATCTTCCTCAAAAGAAAGATATTCGTGAGAACCACAATC
>JBFLZU010000032.1:8971-14857 GCA_040756155.1 Nitrospirota bacterium
TATCAATACCTACAGCTCTATAATTTATTTGAAATTTAGTTTCGCATATCAGACAATCGCATAGTAAAGTAATCCATTCATCGTCATAATCTTCCTCAAAAGAAAGATATTCGTGAGAACCACAATCAGGACATTCAATATCTATGGGTTTTATTGAAGCCATTTTAGCTATCCAGTATTTTGTTGCATAAATTTAATAAAGCCGAATTACTCGCATAATTTAGTCTTAAAGGTCAAAATTAAAAATGAACAATAATATCTAAGACTTAGGGAATTAGCAATATCTTCTGCTTTAAATCTTTAACAACGATATCAACTCATTCAATTACTCAACTCTCTATCCGTAAATTAGATTTAAATTATTTTATAAGGTTTTAATGATAAATCTTTACCCGTTAAATCTTTAATTGTTAAATTCTTATCTAAGAGTAGGATTTCTATTCTAAATATATCCCTTTTGTCTCTTTCTGTTAATAATAAGAAAAGTGGTTGTTTAGCATAACTATATCTAATATCATTGGCTTTAGTCCATCCACGCTTACCAGCATTTAATATAATCTCACCATAATATTTAGATAATTGACCGTTGGGTATACATATAACATTTAAGGCATTTATCTTGGGTTTCATATGTTCGTGGACGATCTGTATTACATAGGTCAATGCTGGCACACTAATCGATTTATAAATAGGGGGGATAGAGGGTTTAAATTTTGTGGTTTGATAAGAAATTTGGTTTCGTCCTAATTGAACTTTTCCCTTAAAGTCTGGATTTGTTATTAAGGTTGTTTTTACCTCAATATGAATAATTGCTTGACCCTCAATTTCATATACCATATCAGAGCCTATAGGACAGGTATTAGGAAATCTAAACATTGGGGCAAAAAGATTATGAAAAACCCTTTCTGCGCCGGTGTCCAAGTCTGAAGGTTGTTTATGACTTTTTCTTGCAGTATTTAAAAATTGAGTTTTCCAATCGTTTAATATTTTAATTCTCGAGTTTAGTCCTGTCATAACTTTTCTTAAATCTTGTTGTAAGGAAGTAACAATATAATCTAAATACTTTTTTTCTAGTTCCTCCAACTCAAAATCATTTAACATGTATTATCTCCTTAATATCTTTGCATCTTTTCTTAATAATATTTAAATACTCAGGAATAAGCTCTATTAATATTGCATTTCTCTCTAATTCCTGAGCAACCTTACCTGTTGTTCCTGATCCTGCGAAAGGATCTAAAACTACACCATCCGGCGGACAACCTGATTCTATGCATCTCCTTACAAGTTCTTCAGGAAAGATAGCAAAGTGAGCTTCGGGAAGTGGCTGTGTTTTGATACTCCATATATCCCCTGGATTTTTACCCTTGGGATGTGCTTTTACCGTTTGAAGGACAAGGTGAGTTTCTGTCACCCATCTGTCGTAAATATCATTGAACTTAAGAATGTCTTTCAACTTGAACCAGTCATCTGGCAAAGGAATAGAACCTCCTCTTCCCCAACTACCTGTATCTTTTCTAAACCAATGCCCTGCCGTATCTCTATATCCTAATAGCTTATCAATTTCTTTAGTGGTAATATTTCTTTTTCTCCTCCAAAACCTGAGATAGTCGGCAATTACAGGTTGAAAGATTCTATATCTTCTCTGTAAGACCAAATATTCTCCAAAAAGTGATTTTCTTGCTCCTGGCGAAGCCCCTCTATTGTCAGGACTAACTTTGTATTTCCCATTATAGGATTGCTTCGAAGTAATAAATGGTAAGAGCAGTGATGCTTTTAATTCTACCCTATTTTTGAAATCTGGTGGGGGTGGTAACATTGGCTTTAGAAATCCATTACAGAATAGGGTCTGATTATGATTGTCTATATCAATCTCGTGTTTAATAGTTTTCCCACAATCCTGACATACTAAATCAATTTCAATTTGCGATTTTTTGTCAAAGTCATTCACAAATTCAATAGTCTGCTTTCCATCTTTCCAATCAACTTGAGCAAGGATATTTCCTCCATTACTTCTAAAAACCGTTTTAATAAATCCTTTAACATCCCCACCCTTAAATAAAGAATTTTCTACATCAAGACCTAATATATCCTCTGGTTTTTTATTGTTTGTAAAATTGCTGACTGGTAATCTCAATTCATCAAGCGACAAATAGTATTTGTATTTACTCTCTTTCTTAACAAATAAGAATACTGGTTCATAAACATTTGAAAATCTATTATCCAATGAAGAAGGCATTGCATTAGGTTTATGCCATATAATTTTGTTTAAAAGCGTCCAACCATCTTTTTGAAGTTCAATTGCCAATAATTCAGGAATGAGCAATAATTCCTTGTCTTGATATTTATATCCTACATTTAAAAAGAAAGTCCCTGTTGGTTTTAACACTCTTTTTGCCTCATTAAAAACATCAACAAGTCGCTTTATGTATTCACTATAAGAACTCTCTTGACCAATTTGTTGGGAGTGTTTATAGTCTCTCTGTTTCCAGTAAGGGGGAGAAGTTATTATACAATCAATAGCTCTTTCAGGTAACATTAATAAGGCTTTCTTGACATCTCCTATATAGACAATGATGTTCCCATAATGCTGTTCAATATCTCTGTGGAGATAAGTTTCCTCAAGGGCTAACTGTTCTCTGACCGCATTTGATCTTGGAATTGTTCGAATATCTTCCTTAATTTTTTTATATTTTTTCTTCATAAGAACTTGCATAGCATTATCTTACCACAGCGGTTTAGTTTTTACTGCATCTTTAACAAAGGATACTTTTTGCATTTATACATGGGTGTCATTTTATTTCAATTGATTCAGTTGAAGTTTATCATAGGAATTTTAACTTGTCAAGTTTTTTCTACTCAATTGTCAAGCCAATTTAGAAATGTCCTGTTTTTACCCTGTTAGAAAGAAAGCCCTGCCCAGAGATTTCTAACAGGGTTTACCAAAATAGAAATGTCCTGTTTTCATATTTGAGATCCTGTTAGTTCTTTTTGTTTGTATCTGTTACTGTGTAAACTAAGTTTAAACTTCCGCCAGGGATGATCTGCTCGAGGTGTATAAATATCTCTCTTTCTCGGAATAAATATATATGGCTGTTTTTGTTCTTTCTCTGGCCTTGTGGGTATCTCTTTATATCTCAGATCAGTATCTTTATGTGTTATTACCATTGAACCATCTATTCTTTCTTCTACTACTACTTTCTTGGTTCTTACATTATCCATTATCTGATAAAGCTTCCTGTTATGGGCTATTGTAAAATCGTTCCTTAATGCCCTCTGTGTCCTTATACAGAGGATTTTATCCATGTTTAATCCACCAGGTATTTCTCTGTGAAGATCATCCTTCCCCTTTGGCTTTACAGCAAACTTTTTATTGTATCGAGGAAGATAATAATCTAAAAACTCATTGCCTTCTTCTATTGTCCTAACCCCTCTTAATCGCATCTCTTTGATAAGCCTGTCTTGTAGTGTCCTGAAATGTCTCTCTATCCTCCCTTTAGCCTGTGGAGAGTTAGCGTGTATTACATCTACTCCAATCTCCTTCAGAGCCCTCTCAAACTCGCTTAATGGCCTGGTATTGTTTAATTCATCTTCTATGGAAGGTTTAGCTGTTGATTTATACGTTGTATGCTTGTCCAGATAGACGCTTATGGGTATCCCATACTTTTTGATATAGCGATTAAAACTATCCATTGCCGGTATGGTACCTTCGTAGCTATAGAACCTACCAAAGGTATCCCCTGTAGCATCGTCTATATACCCCATAAAAACACACTCCGGTCCTCTGCCCTCAAACCAGTCGTGATGACTCCCATCCATCTGGATCATCTCACCAAAATAGTGTTTCCGCTCTCGCCACTGACGATGTACTCTTCTCTTACGACTCTTCTTCCAATCCCCTGATTCTATAAGCCACTTCCGTAATGTCTCATCGTTTATCTTTATCCTATCTATTTCATAAAGCTTCTCAGATGCAAGGGTTGGTCCAAAACCTTTATATCTCCCCCTGTATAGCCTTATTGCCTTATCCTTTGCCTCTTCGGGCAATCTCCTGTTTGAAGTCCTACCCCTGGATTTATGTATTATCCCTGCTTCTCCTTCACCCTTGACCCTCTTTATTATCCTCCTAATCTGCCGTGTGCTGAGGGAGAGAATTTCTGCTGCCTCTACTTGCTTTATCGCCTTATCAAATACTTTGTGAACTATGTGTAATCGCTTTAATTCCTTCCTGCTTAACATGATAATGTCCCTTCCTGCCATATCGCCCTCCTTCTAAAAAGGGCAGTATAGCATCCCTTAAAGCGGACATTTCTAAATTGGTTAAATAGGACATTATCATGTTGGTGTTACAGTTTTTTCTACTCAAATCCTAACGACGAGATTGCCACGCTCCCCCGTCCGCCTCAGGCGGATCGGAGTCCCTCGCAATGACAGAAAGAAGATGTTCTGTGGTTTACAAAGGGGTAGCATTAAGGGATTGAGGCACAAAATAAAAAACCCTGACAATAAGAATCGCCAGGGTTTTTGTTTTTGTCTGGTTCTGTTAAGCCTTACAGCTTTACGACATTAGTCGCCTGAGGACCTTTAGGACCTGAAACCACATCGAAACCGACATCTTCACCTTCGTTGAGGGTTTTAAATCCATTGCCCTGGATAGCTGAGTAATGTACGAATACATCTTCGCCGTCTTCCTTTTGGATGAAACCGTAGCCCTTAGACTCATTGAACCATTTTACGGTACCCTTCATCTTTTGAACCTCCTTTGCTTGAACTCCGGAAAATATTCCGGGATTAGACAGGATTCTACCCGCCAAAGTTGCCGGAATCTCTAATGTTAAAATGAAAGGCCGCAAAGTCAAAGTCTTTGCGGCCCTCAAATATACGACAAAAACTCCGAAAACTTCATAATTAATATCCCATAACTGCTCTGTGATTGTCAACAACTTTCTGAAAACAGTTTTTTCTAAATAGCCAACCTGCCCTCTTATTTGGTAATATATTGCCTGATGAAATCACTCTCAATCAAACAGAAGATATACCAGATGATTGTCCCGAGACTCGATGGGGAAAAGATTATGGATAAATCCTATGTCGAGGATATAATGAGACTTGTTAAAGAAGGCATCGGAGGGTTCATCCTTTTTGGTGGAAGACTGAAAGAAGTAAAACTTTTCATCGAAATGTTACAAAAAATAGCAGAGATACCACTCCTTATCGCATCTGACACAGAAAGGGGTCTCGGACAGCAGGTAGAAGGAACAACATTTTTTCCATGCCATATGGCTTTTTCAGCAGCGATTAACAGACATGACAAAGACGACATAAAGATATTGCGGCAGGCTGTCAATGCAATGTCATCGGAAGCTGTATATACAGGTATAAATACCCTGTTGATACCTGTCCTCGATATAAATATAAATCCCGACAACCCTATCATCTGCACAAGGTCATTTGGCGATGACCCTTATGTTGTCTCATGGTTTGGCAAGGAAGTTATCAAGGGTATTCAAAATAAAGGACTTATTGCCTGTGGAAAGCATTTCCCTGGACATGGAGATACAGGGATTGATTCCCATAAAGATCTTCCTGTAATCAGAAAGTCTATCAATAAACTTGAGAGATGCGAGCTTATACCATTCAAAGAGGCGATAGACTCTGGAGTAGAGATGATAATGGTTGGACATCTAAGCATACCAGCAATAGATAATTTACTCCCTGCAAGCCTTTCAAAAAAGGTTGTAACAGAACTGCTTAAAGAAACGCTCTGTTTTAACGGACTCATCCTCTCTGATGCACTCACAATGGATGCTGTATCAAAGAGATTTACCCCGTTAGAAGGCCCCGCCATTTATGGCTGGGATGATATAGACCCCGTTAGAAAATCAGTTT
>JBFLZU010000033.1:0-19657 GCA_040756155.1 Nitrospirota bacterium
TTCAATCTAAAATGACCAAGATACTTTGCTTAGGAAAAATAAAATTCGATTTAAGAGACCCTGATGAGGTCTTTTTTGCTCAGAAGGAATTTGATGCATTATTAGGGGTAAAAACAGCTTTTATAAAAACAATTGCTGCCTTGATAAGAGAAAAACCTTTTAGTATGCTTGATGACCATATAATTCACTTAATATCTCGATTGCCTTATCTCGGTGAAGGACAAGGGCTGCTTGCTAAAATACCTGTTCGTGAAATTATAAGCATGGTTAAAAAGGCAACATTCTTAAGAGAGATTTATATTATTTTTGAAGCCAAAACTGTAGATGAGATTAAACCCATACTTTTTGAGATAGGACTAAAGGTAACCAACATTAAGTTGCAGTCTGAACCCTTAAATATAACCCCATACGCTCAACTATTCTTGAAATTCCTTAAAGACGAAAAAATACTTGCTACGATTAGATTTTTACCATTTCACACACTATTTGAGTATGCGACAGAAGTTAAAAAACTCCCTGCTGCTGTATTCCGCCCTAAAAATAGTGTAATTTGGAGAGCTTATTTTGATGAAAAAGAGGCAGGTATCGAAAAAGGAATCAATGAATTGCTTATTCATATGCAGGCAGGAGAGTATCGTTCACCACACTTTGGACTCGGGAAAAATTATATAGGAGACTTTGTTGACTGGGCATCAACCGACCTAAGAAAACCATTTTTACACTATCTTCATAAATATAAGGGTAAAGGAGATCCGAGAATTTCAAGGGCACTTATTAACCTGTTAAAGGTTTCAGAAGGAGATACGATATTAGACCCTTTTGCAGGTTCTGGGGCGTTTATTGCTGATGCTCCAACTATGGGAATAAATGCTATCGGTATAGAAATATTGAATATTGGAAAGGCCATCGCAGAGGTAAAATGTAATTTAGGATTGCCCCTGACAGAATTAAAAGAACACATTATAAAATTATTTGAATCTATAGATGGTTATGAAAAAGATGTTATAACCGAAGAGCTACAGGATATAAAGGCGAAGATGAAATCGGGCAATGGTAGCAGAGCATACGAGAATCTTTCACAGCATCTCCCTAAAATTTCATTCGCTAAGAGAAAGATTGATAGCCTTAAAAACCCATCTATAAGGAAGTTTCTTCAAATCCTCTTAAGTCAGCAGGTTGTAGAGTTTTCAGAAAAGAAAAAGACTTATGACATTATGTCCACTTTTAAATCCTATGTGGAAGATAGATATCTAACACTTTATGCCACAAGAAAAATGGCAGAAGTTTTAAGGGTTGATTTTGCAAAAAATAAAGTGACGCTTATTAAAGGCGATTCTACCAATATGTCTATGATTCATGATGATTCAATAGACGGCATTCTCACATCTCCTCCATATTTTGATGCACTGGATTATATCGGAAATAATAAACCTTCTATCTTGATTCTTGGATTTGATGAGGATTTGATATGGCAATCTACAAAGATGTTTTATGAATCAAAGCACAGAGATGAAACAGAATATGAAGAGCAATTACCTCTTTTGGTTAGTGACAGATATTTTTCAATCCGATTGACACAATCAAGTCTTAACCTGATAAAACTGCTTAATGAGTCTCGGAGAGTCTATAAGTCTAAAATAGTCGAAAATTACCTCAAAATGATGACCCTTTCATTTGAGGAATGTTATCGTGTCCTAAAAAAGAACAAATACTATCTTATGGTTATCAGTAAATATCACTCTTGGCTCATTCATGGTAAAGAAGAGGTCATTGAGACATCTTCCATATTAGCAGACATAGGAAAATCTGCTGGATTTAAAGTTGTTGATGTTATTGAACATGGTTTATCAAAAGCGGATAAAGGTAAAATCGGAGTTGAGGATATTTTGGTATTTCAGAAATAAGTTGAGGAGAAATCGAGATAACCGAAAGGAGATCGAATAAGATGAGAGGACAATTTAAAAAGATAGGGCTTGTAACTGCAGTATCTGCAGTATTCATCATCACTGCCTGTGCTGTAATAACAGTGAACATCTACTTCCCTGAGAAGGATGTGAAGACAGCATATAAATCCCTTGAGGAAGAACTTATGAAGGGTCAGGCTGCACCTGAAAAGAAGGAGACGCCAGAAAAGCAGCCTGAGAAGAAGACAGAGCCGCAGAGTTATAAGGGAGGATGGATTGGAGTTGCAGAGGCACAGGAGGACCTTGCACAGCGGATATCCGAAATCATAAAGACGATGCCAGATGTTGTCCAGGCATACAAAGAGATGGGAGCAAGGCTTTCTCAGATAGATAATCTCAGAAATCAGGGACTTGTAGGTGAAGGCAATAACGGACTTCTTGCCCCGAGAGGGAGTCTTAATCCAAAAGACGCATCTACAGTCAATGCTGAGAATGCAAATAGAAATACTGTTATCCGTGGTATGGCAAGGGCAATTGTAAGGATAAACAAACTCCCAGAAAATGAAGCCAATATCTCACAGGTATTAAAACAGGCAGCAGACCAGTTCTCAGCCCTCAGGCGTGAAGGTGCAAAAGCAGGCTGGTGGATTCAAAGACCTGATGGTGGATGGGTTAAGAAATAAAGTGGGGAGAGGATCAAGGAGAGGGGATTTTTATTAATGCGCGAGTGTTGCTGTAATAGAGCCAACTTTAATCTTTGTTTCTATCTTTACGGGTGTCTTTTTTTCATCATCAGTAAGCCACACGATTATATCACCAGTCTTTCTGAAGAGACCCTCTGATTTAAGCAGGGGTTTCATAACGATGGTATCAATCTCTTTGAAGTCAATCTCTATTTTTTCTTTCCGCAAAACCTGGACTTCGACTTTCCATAGCCTCTTGCTATCAAATATGTCAACATATAAAGGGATGCCAACTTCTATGGGTTGCGTCCTTAGGAAATAGAGCCCGGAGAGGACATCCCACACACCGTTAGTCGGAATATTATGATTCTCTTTTGTATTGTTAAGATGATTGAAGAATATAGCCCGCCCTTTCTCATGCTCAAATACCACTTCTTTGTTACTTCTGTATCTTCCTTCCTTCTGCCTTATCCTGTAATTTACAGGATACCCATTACCTGACAGGTGACTCTCTGCCATGCTTTCAACATGATAGAAGATAGACCAGAAAGGCAGGGATTGAACCTTCCATGTAATAGATGTATCCTTTTCATTAGATTTAACCTCAAGCAGTGCTGTCCCTGCCAGAATACCATTCCATGCAATATCATATAAAAGCTTCTCTTCAGAAAATCTTGCTATGGCTGGTTCTTCTGTTTTAGGGGGTGGCATTGCCTTATCTATAATTGGAGATGCCTGTTGAGGTAAATATGCCTTGGCTGTTTCAATCGCTTCGCTGGAAGGAATATTATCCATCTCTTCTTGAATAGGTGGCTGATGCTCCCTGCTCGGCGCTTGATGTTCGATGCTCGTTTTACTTGTTACCTTCTTTTTTTCTTTTGGGGTTGTTGTAATCGCCGGAGTGGCCTTAATTATATCGGCAATAATTATTGACCTATGGATAGGAAGCTCAAAACCTCCTACTCCTGCAAGCACAAAAAGGACAGAGAAATGAAAAGCAAAGGATATTACAAGTGTCCCCCAAAAATTTTGTGATTTCATCGCACACCCCTG
The DNA here is from genome assembly GCA_040756155.1 of Nitrospirota bacterium. Classification (NCBI taxonomy): domain Bacteria; kingdom Pseudomonadati; phylum Nitrospirota; species Nitrospirota bacterium. Next base: position 3,641 of record JBFLZU010000033.1, read on the forward strand.
AAACTCTTCCTGTGTATCTCACAAGGACCATGTTTGTTAATCGCATTCAGATGTTCTCTTGTTCCGTATCCTTTATGGATGTGGAAATTGTACTCAGGATAAATTCTGTGGTATTTCATCATCAGACGGTCCCTTGTAACTTTTGCTATTATTGATGCTGATGCTATTGATGCGCTGAGTGCGTCACCTTTTATTATACTCTTTTGTGGAATATTGAGGAGAGGTAAAGGGATGGCGTCCGTCAGTAAGAAATCAGGTGAATACGTAAGAGACTTAACCGCAGCCTCTGCTGCCTTTATTGTTGCCTGAAGGATATTTATCCTGTCAATAGTCTTTTCGTCAACGATGCCAATACCGATATCAATTGCAATGGCATATATGACATCGAATAACCTTTCACGCTTTTTCTCAGAAACCCTCTTAGAATCCCTGAGTCCATCAATGAAACAATCCTCAGGTAATATTACAGCGGCAGCAACCACAGGCCCTGCAAGTGGTCCTCTTCCTGCCTCATCAATCCCTGCAACCAGCCTGTAACCGAGGGAGTATGTCTCTCGTTCATATCTCAGCAGGGAATTAAATCTTTCCTTCTCCAAAAGGTCATTGCATTCAGAAGACTTCCTTCTCTTTGACCTTTGCTGCCTTTCCCTTCTTTTCTCTGAGATAGTAAAGCTTTGCACGCCTTACATCCCCCTGTTTGACTACCTCTATCTTCTGTATAATCGGTGAATGTAAAGGAAATATCCTTTCCACCCCAACACCGTAAGTGACCTTTCTTACGATAAAGGTCTCCCGTGTTCCTCCACCTCTTCTACCAATAACGGTGCCCTCGAAAACCTGAACCCGCTCTTTTCCACCTTCGATTACTGTCGTATAAACCTTCACAAGGTCACCTATGTTAAATCTCCCTGGTTCCTTTTTCTTATATGTTTCTTCAATGATGCCTATCTTATTCACAGCCCTTCCTCCTTTTTAATCTCATCAATGATTTGAAGATATTCCTCTGTAAGTTTCATCTTCTCGATAAGGTCTGGTCTCTGTCTGAGTGTCCTGCTAATCGCAGCCTTTTCCCTCCACCGTCTTATCTTTTCATGGTCTCCAGAGAGCAGGACTTCTGGAACCTTCATCCCTCTGAAATCAGCAGGTCTTGTATAGTGGGGATAATCAAGAATACCCTGTGAAAATGAATCTTCGAGCGCAGACCGTTCATCACCAAGAACACCAGGGATAAACCTGACTGAAGAATCAATCACAACAAGGGATGCTAACTCTCCACCTGTAAGTACATAATCACCGATAGACAGTTCCTCATCCACAAGTGCCATCCTTACCCGTTCATCAATACCTTCGTATCTGCCACATATAAAGAGCAGTCTTCTGTTTTCTTCAGACAATCTGCGTGCTATCTCATAATTAAACTGTTTACCCTGAGGCGACATAAATATAACTAACCGTTCCTTATTATCACTTTTGAGGTATTCAACAGCCTTAAATAATGGTTCAGGCTTAATGACCATCCCTGCACCTCCACCATAAGGATAATCATCTACCACACGATGCCTATCTTCTGTAAAATCCCTTATGTTATACGCCTTGACTTCAAGTAACCCCTTTTCCCTTGCCTTTTTAAGTATACTAAATTCGAGGAAGGCATTAACTGCCTCAGGGAAAAGGGTTAGAATATCACATCTCATCAAGTCCATTAACTAATTGAACAATTATTGTTTTCTTTTTAATATCGATTTCTTTAACTACATCTTTTATCGCAGGAATAAGAATCTCTTTCCTTTTATCCTCGACGACATATACATCATTGCTACCTGTTGTGATAACATCAGTTAATTTCCCTATAAATCTACCATCAACAGAAAATACATTTGCCCCAATGAGTTCAAATATATAATAACTACCTTCTGGAAGACCTTCAAGTTCTTCTTTAGGAATCTTTATCAGGGAACCAACAAGGGGAGATGACTTTTCTGATGTGTCATATCCCTTAAAGGATAGCATAACATACTTTCCTTTAAACTTTACATTACCGACCTGCAGTATGGATTCACTACCATTTGGTGTGACTGAGATGACTCGTTTCAGTGATCTATATCGATGGGGATTATCTGTGAGGGGAAGTATCTTTACTTCCCCCCTTATACCCCAGACCTTGAGAATCTTGCCGATACTGATTAGCCCATCTTTCAAGATTATACCCCAAAAAGCAAAAGGCTTTTTTAGAGGAAGAGATTTTACTCAAGTATCTCTAAGACGCATCTCTTGCCCATTTTGGTGCCTGCCGCATTCAATATTGTCCTCATAGCCCGTGCTGTTCTTCCTTGTTTTCCTATCACCTTTCCAAGGTCACTCTGTGCTACCCGTAACTCGAATACCGTTGTCTTTTCTCCTTCAATCTCAACCACAGAAACATCATTCGGCTTGTCAACCAAAGCCTTTGCCATCTGCTCTACCAGATCTTTCATGCGAATCCACCTCCATATTTAATGCCTCTCAGGTCTGGATATTGTTTTTAATCCCAGCAGTCTTGAATATAGCCCTTACTCTGTCTGTTGGTTTTGCCCCCTTTCTCAGCCACATTATAGCCTTATCCGTATCGAGTTTTACCTCGTGTGGTTCCTTTAAAGGGTTATATGAGCCTATGAGTTCTATGAAGCGTCCATCTCTTGGCATTCTTGAGTCAGCAACCACAATCCGATAAAATGGCCTTTTGTGAGAACCCATCCGCATCAACCTTATCTTAACTGCCATCCACTCACCTCCATTAACTACTACAAATGTATTTAATTCTAATGCATTCCTCTCCCCTCACCCATACCTCTCCCCTCAGGGGAGAGGATCGAGGTGAGGGGGAGACTGTATTAAAAGGGTAGTCCACGCCCCAGATTAAAAGGCATCTTGAATCTCCCCTCTTTACCACTGAATGATTTAAGCATCTTTTTAACTATCACGAATTGTTTCAACACCCTATTGACATCAGAAACGGTTGTCCCGCTTCCCATCGCTATCCTTTTTCTGCGGCTACCGTTTATTATACCATAGTTTAATCTTTCCTTTTTTGTCATCGAGTTTATTATCGCCTCTGTCTTTATAAGTTCTTTTTCATCTATATCTGAATTAGAAGGCTTGAATCCCTTCATTCCAGGGATCATCTCTATTAACTGCTGGAGCGGACCTAATTTCCTCATCTTCTTTAGATGCTCACAGAAATCTTCGAGGTTAAAGGAATCAGCGGTCACTATCCTTCTTAATCTTAGTGCATCCTCTTCCTTTAGGGACTCCTCTGCCCTCTCTATGAGTGTAAGCACATCTCCCATACCCATAATTCTGGATGCAATCCTTTGAGGATGAAATGGCTCAAGGGCATCGAGTTTTTCACCTGTCCCTATATATCTAATCGGCTTTCCTGCAACCGCCATCATTGATAGTGCTGCACCACCACGGGCGTCTCCCTCCATCTTTGTGAGTATTATGCCAGTTAACCCCAGTTCTTCATTAAATCGCTTTGCGATATTCACCGCCTCCTGACCGGTCATTGCATCTGCAACAAGTAATATCTCTGTTGGTTTTACCGATTCCTTTATATCTACAAGTTCCTTCATGAGTTCATTATCTATATGTAATCTTCCTGCGGTATCAAGTATCACCACATCATAACCTTCTTTTCTGGCAATACTAATGGCATCGCGGCATATCTCCCTCGCATTATTCCCATCAGCATATGCTTTCACCTTTAGATGTTCACCAAGAATCCTGAGCTGTTCCTGAGCAGCAGGTCTTGCAACATCTGCAGCCACAAGAAGCAAATGCCTGCCATCTTTTTTAAATATCCTTGCGATTTTCCCAGCAGTCGTGGTTTTGCCAGAGCCCTGAAGCCCTACAAGCATGATTACCGTGGGTGGGTTTGGTGAGAGGGTAATCCTTTTATGCTCACCTCCGAGTATTGAGCATATTTCATCATAGACGATTTTCACTATCTGCTGTCCAGGGGTAATACTCCGCATTACCTCCTGACCCACAGCCCTCTGTCGAATCCTCTCAATCAGGTCCTTTACGACCCTGAAGTTTACATCTGCCTCGAGGAGTGCCAGTCTAACCTCTTTAAGGGCTTCACTGATATTCTCCTCTGTAAGGACACCTCTACCCTTTAATTTCCTGAATATCTCTTCTAATCTTGAGGTAAGACTTTCAAACATGGCTAAAGTATAAGGAAATAAGGAAATAGTTGTCAAGGCAAATATTGGATTAACAGAAGCCTTCTTCTATATTCTGAAAATGGAAGGGTGATCTCTTTAATATTCTTGATTACACCACCAGATTCTTTAATCTCTGTAGTTAAATCTTCAATCGGTTCTTTTATCCCTCTGCTTATTGCAATAATGCCATCTTTTTTTAATAGAGGAATAGCGATACTGATGAGTTTGCTCGTCTTGAAGAGTGCCCTTGAAATCACTATATCAAATGTATTGGGATATAGCAATGATAGTCTTTCGGCTCGTTCGTGAAGAACTGCAACATTCTGGAGGCTGAGACATCTGAGTATATGTTTTAGAAAGAGTATCTTTTTGAGGGTAGAATCTACGAGTATGAGTTCAATCGCGGGTAGATATATCTTTAATGGTATACCTGGAAATCCAGCCCCTGTTCCTATGTCAATAACCTTTACTCGAGTTTTTAGGGGTAAGACTATTAAAAATGATAAAGAATCCAGAAAATGTTTAATGACTATATCACTGTCAGTTTTCAATCCTGTAAGATTATATGTCCTGTTCCACTTTTTGATCTCGGTGAGATAAATCATAAAGAGGTCTATCTGGTTCTGTTTGAGGGAAAGACCCAGCATCTCCGCACCTTTTTTGAGTAACTCATCAGGTTTTAAGTTCTTCTGCATACACCTTTTTAAACTCTCATCCCTGACTTTTTCGCCGCTGAACTTCTTATTGACCATACAGCATTAATAATATAAAATTATGTGACTCTTGGCAATGTAAAGATTATCCGTATTGCAGCAGCCTTTGAGATTGCAAGAAGGATTATCAAGTATTGGCGGGGTATAATAAATAAAGTTTTTGTGTCATTCTTGCTTCTTCAGGGGTTAAACTAAAAGATGATATGGGAAAAGTTTACAAAGACAAAAAATCGAAGGGCTGTGCATTATGTAAGCCGCATAAGCATGGCTGGGCACCGAAGAAGAAGGCAAAAATTATCGCTATTGAAAAGGAAATAGCTAAAGAGATAAATAAAGTAATCGACAGTTCAGTCCAGAAGGATTAAAGATATGTATGCAGTTATAGAAAAGAGTATGTTGCATATATCAGTTGCTAAATTTTACAGCATGGACTGGTATGGTAAGGACTGGTTGGATTCCAGAAGAGAGAAGTTTAACTTTGACTACGGATATCTTGAGATAGATGTGCATAAAAATGGGAAAAAGTATTTGACCGGTTTTGTTATTGATCCAAGGACATTTATTATTGACTATCTGAAAACGCGTTATAAGAAAACACTGAATCTACCAAAAAGGATAGAGTCTGTTTCAATAGATTCATCCGATCGCACAGAACTATTTTCAGTAGATTTTCTTAAAACACATGGTTTTGTGGGCGATGAAATGGAAAAGGATTTAATATTTCCTATGTTTGTGAAACAGAAAGGGCAGATAAAGGTGCAGGGATTTGAGGTTCTTTATCCTATTTCTGTAATTAAATATCTCGTTAAGAGATTTAAATACAAAGGAACCACGCTTGTCAGAGAAGGAGAGGATGTTTACAACCTGAAGACCAAAAGGAGATGGAAGATAAATAGAAAAAGAAAAAAGGTTTCAAATAAAACTGACAAAGGCAAAGTTTCTGGGAGGGAAAAGGGAGAGGTTTAAGTTGTGAAAGATGGTTAAAAATTGTGACCTCATTCTAATATTGATTGTAGCTATCGCAAAATGCGATATGTTTTCCTGCAAGTATGAACGACAAAATTGAGGTCACAATCTGGCACCTCAAGATTGAGAGGCAAAATGGCTGATATTATTCCATTAGAGACAATTGAAAGGCGAATTCTTCTAATTCGTGGACAAAAGGTGATGCTGAGCACTCATTTGGCTGAACTTTACGGCGTTGAGCCAAGGGTATTAGTCCAAGCTGTTAAGAGAAATATGAAAAGATTCCCTGACGATTTTATGTTTCAATTAAACGATGAAGAATTTAAAAACTTGAAATCACAAATTGTGATTTCAAGTTGGGGAGGTTTGCGGCGTGCGAATCCATATGCGTTTACAGAGCAAGGCGTGGCAATGCTCTCCAGCGTCCTTAACAGCGAAAGAGCAATCAATGTCAATATTGCTATTATGCGTGCTTTTGTCAAACTACGGGAAATGCTCTTTACCCATAAAGACCTTGCCCGCAAGTTGAACGAGATGGAAAAGAAATACGATGCACAATTTAAAATAGTCTTTGATGCCATTCGTGAACTGATGACTTCTCCTGAAAAGCACAAAAGGAAAATAGGTTTTTTAAGAGAAAATGAGAGGCATGGATAAGAATGAACAAGATTTTCTCTGAAATTGATAAAAAGTTGAAATTAACAAAAGCAAAGTTCCTGGGGGGAAGAGGGAGAGGTTTAAGCTATAGGAGATATTTGTATGAAAACATGGACTCATCCAGGGGGTAAACTCAGAGAGCTTGGGGCTGAATCTTTAACAGATGCTGAACTTTTAGCAATACTTATCTCCACAGGCACAAAAGGTAAGACTGCAGAAGAAGTTGCACAGGAGATTCTTAATAAATTTGGCTCCTTCAAAGGCATGGCAAATCAACCATTGGAGAAGTTTCTCGAAATCAAAGGACTTGGGGATGTAAAGATTATCCGTATCGCAGCAGCCTTTGAGATTGCGAGGAGAATTGTTAAAGAGGTCTTAGATGGTGAAAAAGAGAAAAAGGGTTAAGCTTGTCACTGAAAAGCCATCCCGCATACCCGATATTTCAGAAGAAATAACCACTAAGAAATTTAAAGAATACATCGAGCAAATCACTCAACTTAATACAGAATCAGCTAAAGCACAAAGGTTCCTTATTCTTTTAAAAGATGTCTTTGGCGATGTCAATGCGGGGTTTATCGAAGACTATCTCCATGGTGTAGAAAAATATGTCAGCGTAAAACAAAAGGACATTATACTTAGAGGCAGGATTGACACCCTTTATGGAAACCTGATTATAGAGTTTGAGAACGACCTAAGGAAAAAGCTTAACGATGCGATTGAGCAGTTAAAAAGATATATTTCTTATCTTCTTCAATTAGGAGAAAAGGCGAGTTATTTATGCCTCACCACAGATGGGATTTTATTTTATGTCTACTCACCAAAAATAAAAAGCAATAAGGAAGTAGATCTTGAAGAAATCGAAAGGATGGATTTAACAAAGACTGAGCCTTTTCAGGCTTATTTCTGGATTGATAGATATTTCTTCAGAAAGACGCTACTGCATCCAAAGACCGAAGAAATAGTCAGGGATTTCGGGACAAAAAGCCATGCATTCAAATATTCTCTTAATACCTTTGAGCGGATATGGAGCTCTGTAAAAGACAGAAGTGATTTTAAAGTTATCTATGACAACTGGGAAAAATATCTGAGGATTACCTATGGAAGTGTCAGCGGAAGTGGAGATCTTTTTCTCAGGCATTCTTACCTTGCAGTATTTACAAAGCTTATTGTCTGGATGCGTCTTTCAGAAAGTAGCACCGTTCCTTCTTCAGAAACTATTATTAAAATTCTTGAGGGGGAGTTTTTCATCGAACAGGGGATTGACAACTTTCTTGAAGAAGACTTCTTTTCGTGGATTGTAAGGGAGCAGGCTAAAGATACAGGCCTTGATATTTCCAGAAAACTCATAAACCAGCTTGCAAATTACAATCTCAGAGAACTTTCAGAAGATATACTGAAATCCCTTTATCAAGAACTTGTAGACCCTGAGACAAGACACGACCTCGGTGAATATTATACCCCTGACTGGCTTGCACAGAGGATGGTGGAGTATATTTTAAAGGATAATCCATTTGCCTCTGTTCTTGACCCTTCATGTGGCTCAGGGACGTTTCTTTATATGACCATTAGACATAAAAAGCATGTGCTTGGACAGAAAAAAGAAACCCTTGACCATATTATTAAAAGCGTTGTAGGCATAGACATCCATCCTCTTGCTGTTATCACAGCAAAGACAAATTATCTCCTTGCCCTCGGAGACCTCCTTAAAAAGAGAGGCAGAAAGAGAGTATCAATCCCAATTTATCTTGCAGACTCCATACATCCACCTGAGGAGAAAATACAGCATAGTCTTTTAACACCTGTCCCGAGCTATCACACAAGGATTGGTGAAAAAGAGGTTTTTATCCCTGATACTGTAATCCACGATCCTGTGGTATACGACAATGTAATAGACACCACAAAGGAATTTGCAAAACATTTTGCAGGCAAAGCAGAAGGCACTCTTGAGGCATACGAAAATTTTGTAAAACAGCATATCCCACAACTGAATGACAAGAACACAATTGACATGCTTTTCTATACGGCAAAGGCGATGAAGGAACTTATAGAGGAAGGAAGAGACACTATCTGGGCATATGTCATGAAAAATATGTATAAGCCCTTATTCCTTAAACATAAGTTTGATGTAGTTATCGGCAATCCTCCGTGGTTGAGTTATCGTTATGTGGATAAAGGCGAATACCAAAAGTTCCTGAAGAAGATGATTGTGAATGATTACAAACTCCTTAGTGGTGTTAGTGATACCTCTAAAGATGAGAAGATGAAGGTTAAAGCGGAATTAATAACCCATATGGAACTTGCCACGCTATTTTATCTGAGGACTGCTGACCTTTATCTTAAAGATGGAGGATTGATTGCCTTTGTAATGCCAAGAAGCATATTTACTGCGGATCAGCACCATACCTTTAGAAGTCAGCAATATCCGCAAAAGCTTGGATTTACCGAAATATGGGATATAGAGAAGGTCAAGCCATTATTCAATGTTCCAACCTCTGTATTTATTTCAAAGAAAGGGATTAAAACAGTTTCGCCATATATGGCTGAGTTCATATCAGGAGTTCTTGAAAGAAAGAATACAGGGCTTATCGAGGCTGAAAAATCTTTGAAAGTTACCGAGGGAAAACTTTATGTAAGTATTAAAGGTGAGCGTAGTTTTCTATCACCTTCGGAAAAGGGTAAAATTGAAGCACAAAGAAGCCTCTATCATTCAATGTTTAAGGAGGGTGCAACAATCGTTCCACGCAATTTCTGGTTTGTGAATATAAAGTCCCATACGATGTTCGGGATTAACCCATCGGCGCCTTATGTAGAGACCTCAGAGGCTTCAGAAAAGACTGCAAAGGAAAATTACAAGGGAATATCGCTGAAGGGGAATATTGAAAAGGACTTTCTCTATGCAACCCTTCTTTCAACTGATATAGTTCCATTCGGTCATCTTGATTTCAGGATTGTTGTTTTGCCATTGATTCAGGAAGAAGAGAACTATGCTATCATAAAAGAATCTAAGGCGAGCAAGAAAGGATTTATCCATCTCGCAAAATGGCTCCATAAGGCACAAAAATATTGGGAAGAGAAAAGGGGAGAGAAGGCAAAAGAGATGGATGCCGTTGATTGGCTCGACTACAGGCATAAGCTATCTGAACAGAGACAGGCAAAATACAAAGTCTTATATCCTACATCAGCAACATACCTATGTGGGTGTGTGGTTGAGAAAAAGCCGATTAAGATAAGAATCGAAAAGCAGGATATCGAACTTCAGGACTTTGTTGCTGAGTCAAAAGAATATTATTTTGAGACGAACAAAAAAGTAGAGGCTTATTATCTTTGTTCGATATTAAATTCGCCCACAGTTGATGAACTTATAAAACCTTTACAGAGTCGTGGACTTTTTGGGCCAAGAGACATTCATAAAAAAGTCTGGGAACTTCCGATCCCCGAATTCTACCCATCAAATAAAGACCATATGGAACTTGCAAGATTCGGCGAGGAATGCACAAAGAAGGTCTCAAAACTCCTCTCAAAAGGCACTTCATCAAAAACATGTGCTGAACTCGTTTCGGCATCCATCGGGAATCTGAGAAAAATGATAAAGGCTGAACTGCAAGAGGAGATTAAGGAAATTGATGGGATTGTGAGGAAAATTCTAAAAGCTGGATAAGAATCATCTGATAAATAAAATATTTTTGTTGGAATATCAAGAGATTTTTGGTATTCTTAAATTTAAAAGAAACCTCTTTGGAGGAGAAAAAGCATGATTAAAAGACTACAAGTAAAAAATTACAAAAGTTTAAAAAAACTGGACTTTGAACTTGGAAAGAGGAATGTGCTGGTTGGTCCTAACATGTCTGGGAAAAGCAATTTGATTGACTGCCTCAAATTCTTGACACAAATGTGCATTTCTGGTGTGAATACTGCTCTTGTGGATCGTGGTAGATTCCCAGAGGTTGTCTGGAAAGGAGAAGATAATGGCCCGATTTCATTCAGGTTGGTTATCGATTATGGAAAAAGTTATGAATATGAAATCTCAATAATAGGTGCTCCATCTGGTTTGATATCCATTGAAAGAGAATATCTGACTGTTAAAAATGGAACTCAGATAGCCCCATTGATTGACCTCAGGCATGGCCATGGAAAGGTCATGCATGCAGATAGTACAGAAGCATTTGTCTTTCAAGATCCTACCCGATCTGCCCTTGAGTTTACAGTACCTGGTTGGGAAGGGATGGTTGTTAAGTACTATATCTCTTCTTGGCGTTATTATCGCTTACTACCGGCACTCATGAAACGAGAAAATGCTGCAATTGCACAAGATTTCCTTAACGAAAGTGGCGATAATTTTTCGAGTTGGTTTATGAGACTGCAAACTAATTATCCAGACGCATTTCATCGAATAAAACAGGTAGCACGGGATGTCTTCCCTGATTTAAAGGAAATTCTTATTCCACCAACCCAGTTTGCTACAACTTTTATGACTACCCGAGAAAAGCATCTTAAACAACCTATTACAATCTGGCATATGTCAGATGGGGAAATTGTATTTTTAGCATGGTTGTCTTTAATTTTTGCACCTATTGGAGCACCATTATATTGTGTTGAAGAATTAGAGAATCATTTACACCCAAGATTATTGGAGACATTGGTTGAAGTGCTAAACCAAAGGCAAAAGGAATTAGGACCCAAAGCTGCACAAATCATAGCAACTACACATTCACCATATCTGGTAGATAAAGTGAATTTTGAAGATCTTGTTGTAGTTGAAAAAAGTAATGGTGCTACAAGATGTACACGACCTGCCTCTAAGACGCATCTCAAAGAGCTTTTGGAGCGTGAAGAACTTGGGCTTGGAGAACTCTGGTATTCAGGTGCCCTGGGTAGTGATTAATGACGCTCTACGGGATAATAGTAGAAGGGAACTATGATAAGGCAGCATTCAAAGAAATAATTAAAAAATGTATCTTAAGTGATATAAAAATAATCTCACGTCCATGTGGTGGCAAGGATCATTTAATGAAGAGTTTTCCAGGCCATCTCAAGTCATTTTGCTATGAAAAGCAAGGATCGCATATAGATAAGGCTCTTGTAATTCGTGATGCTGATAACAGAGACCCTGCAGAATTGCATAAGAAAATGGAAAGCAAAATTACAAACAGAACCTATCCTTTCGAAGTGAAATTCATAATCATTATCCAAGAACTTGAAACGTGGTTTCTTGCTGATGAGGAGGCAATTTCCAGAGTCACTCAAGCCCGTTCCGGAAAACCTGTAGCCAGAGTTAATGAAAATCTTGAATCAATTCGTCAACCTAAGGAGAAGCTGCAGGAAATTCTTTCTAAAGCAGGAATATATTATACTCCAGAAGTTGCAAAGGAGATCGCCAGAGAATTAGATTTATCTAAGATAGAATACCACTGCCCAAGGTTTAGGGAATTTCGCCAAGCCGTTATTGATTGTTAGTTTTTCAATTATGGGAATAACTTGTAGGCAAAAGAAAAAGACCAGATAATCTCCGACCACATCTCCTCCATCACCAGCCAGAAATTACAGAAAAAGTTTTACCTCAAAAAGTCTTCTGACTTTTTGGTGACCCCGCTTCTCGTCTGCTGTTCAATCGCTATCAAGAGTATAGAGACTGCAGCAGGTGTTACGCCTGATATCCTGCTTGCTTGACCTATGGAAAGCGGTCTTATCTCTTCAAGCTTGGAGATTACCTCGTTTGAAAGTCCCTTAATAGCCCTGAAGTTAAAATCTTCTGGAATCTTTCTGTCTTCAAGTTTCTTAAATCGCTCTACCATCTCATTCTGCCTTTTTATATAGCCTTCATACTTTACCTGTATCTCTACTTGTTCTTTTACATCCTGTGTCAGTGGTCTAAGAGATGGGGCTATTTTCTCTATACCCTGATAGTTTACCTCCGGTCTTCTAAGAAGATGACAGAGGGTTGTATCTGGTTGTAGAGAATCTATTCCTATCCTGGCAATCTTTTTCTCAAAGCCTGGAATCGAATATACCCTCGTTCTCCCCAGCCTCTCTATCTCTTCTCTTACAGCCTCTTTCTTTTCAATGAATCTCCTGTAATTCTCATTACTCACAAGTCCGAGTTTATATCCTTTTTCCATCAATCTCATATCAGCATTATCCTGACGGAGCAGAAGTCTATATTCTGCCCTTGAAGTAAACATCCTGTAAGGCTCATTCGTCCCCTTTGTAACGAGGTCATCTATAAGGACACCGATGTATGCCTCTGAGCGGTCAAGAACAAACGGTTCTTTTCCTTTGACCTTCAAAGCTGCGTTTATCCCGGCTATCAGTCCCTGTGCCGCTGCCTCTTCATAGCCTGATGTGCCATTAATCTGCCCTGCATGATAAAGCCCTTCGATAAGTTTTGTCTCGAGTGTTGGCTTTATCTGTGTAGGTGGAACAAAGTCATATTCTATGGCATATCCAGGACGTATTATCTCTCCCTGCTCAAGCCCCTTTATTGTTCTGACAAGTGCTACCTGAACATCAAAGGGAAGACTCGTTGAGATACCATTTGCATAATATTCCTTTGTATCTAATCCCTCTGGCTCAAGGAATACCTGGTGTCTTTCTCTGTCAGAAAATCTTACTACCTTATCTTCTATCGAAGGACAATACCTTGCTCCAATGCCCTTGATTCTCCCGCTATACAGGGGTGAACGGTCGAGACTGCCGAGTATTAGCTCATGTGTCTGTCTATTGGTATATGTCATATAGCAGGGGAGTTGAGGATTAGTTATCCTCTCTGTGGAGTAAGAAAATGGCAAGGGGGGGTCATCACCATATTGAGGGGTCGTCACAGAGAAATCAATACTCTTTGCATCTATCCTTGGCGGCGTCCCTGTCTTCAGCCTCCCCAGCCTGAAACCGAGTTTTCTTAGTGATTCTGAGATGCCGATTGCTGGAAATTCGCCTGCCCTTCCTGCAGGAAAGTTCTCAAGCCCTATATGAATCAAGCCATTAAGAAATGTCCCTGTGGTGAGTATCACTGCCTTTGAGAGATATTCGATCCCGAGGTTATTCCTTACACCCCTTATTCTTTCATCTGTAACAAGGACATCTACAATCATCCCCTGTTTGAGATCGATATTTGGCTGTCTTTCAAGCACCGATTTCATAGAGAGTCTGTAGAGCTGTCTGTCGCACTGAACCCTCAACGCCCATACTGCCGGCCCCTTGCTTTTATTCAACATCTTGAACTGAATACCTGCCTTATCGGTATTGACAGCCATCTCACCACCGATAGCATCTATCTCTTTTACGAGATGACTTTTGGCAAGTCCACCAATAGCAGGATTACATGACATCATCGCCACATTATCAACATTCATCGTAAATGCAGCCACAGCGCAGCCCATCCTTGCTGCAGCAAGGGCTGCCTCACAACCAGCATGCCCTGCCCCAATAACGATTATGTCGTATTCTTTATCGTAGGTGTAGGTCATAAAAATCTGTTGACAGACCTCCTCTATTATGCTAAAGATTTACTTAAATTAAATAAGACATCTGTTTATGTCAAGGGAATCCTGTAAGAGGTTCTAGAGAACCCCATTCAGGAGCGGACCCGCCGCTGTAGACGGGGACGAAACTCACAACAGCAGTGAAGAGTGATTAGTTAATAGTGAAAAACTGACTACTAACTACTATACACTATTCACTGCTGTTAAGCCACTTGGGCTTAACAGCTATGGGAAGGCGTGGGGAGTAGGTTGGCGAAAGCCTGTTACCCGTAAGCCAGAAGACCTGCATAGACAGAGATGCTCTTACGAACTTCGAGGGTAAGGGGAGTAGGGCAACCTAACTCCCCAATCCTAAGCTTCTCGGGATTGGGTTTTATTTTGCCCGATTCTAAATCCTCGGAATCGGGTTTTTGATTTGGGATGCATTTTTATGACAGGGATTGTGCTTGCAGGGACGAAGAGTGGAGATGGCAAGACTACTATCACTTTAGGTCTCCTGTATGCTTTCAAAAAAAGAGGGCTTAATGTATCTGCTTTCAAGGTAGGTCCTGATTTTATTGACCCAGGGTTTCACCGTCTCGCAACAGGTAAGGTTTCAAGAAATCTTGATGCATGGATGTGTCCAGAAGACTATGTGAGGCAGTGTCTTATAAAAAATTCCTCGAATGCAGACCTTTCAATTGTAGAAGGTGTTATGGGGCTTTTTGACGGTGGTAGAGGGAGCACTGCTGAAGTGGCAAAAGTCATCAGACTACCTGTAATACTGGTGATGGATGTATCTGGTGCTGGAGAGAGCACAGCGGCTATTATCAGAGGTTTTATGGAGTTTGATACCAGTATAACTATTGCAGGTGTAATCCTTAATAGGATTGGAAGTAAGAGGCACTTTGAACTCATCAAAGGGGCAATCGAGCACCGATGCAACATCCCTCTGTTAGGCTACCTCCCTGCTGATAAAGAGATAGTTATACCTGAAAGACATCTCGGTCTTGTCATGGCACATGAAAGCCCTATCTCTGAGTCTTCTTTAGAAAGATTGACCATGCTTATAGAGGAATGTATTGACATCGATGGTTTGATAAATATCGCTTTATCACCAATTACACAAGGCACTCAAAATGTCATTGCGAGGAATCTTAGAGAGATTGCTTCGCCGGAGCCTGCCCTGAGCGATAAAACGAGATTCTTCGCTAACGCTCAGAATGACAAAAGTGAAGGGGCTCGCAATGACAGAAGTGATAGAATTTCTCAAGTCCGAATAGCAATCGCACGAGATGACGCCTTCTGTTTTTACTATGAAGACAACCTTGATATACTTAGAGAATCCGGTGCAGAGATTATCCCCTTTAGCCCGTTAAACGATCTTTCCCTTCCTGAAGGTATTGACGGCGTCTATATCGGAGGTGGCTATCCTGAACTTTATGCAAAGAGGCTTTCAGAGAATACCGCCATGCTGAGAACAGTGAAACAGTGGGCTATGGACGGAATGCCGCTTTATGCCGAGTGTGGAGGTTTCCTGTATCTGACAAAAGGGATAAACACCGATGGGCAATTTTATCCAATGGTCGGGATCTTTCCTGTTGAGGCATATATGAGAAACAAGAGATTCTCGCTCGGCTACAGAGAGGTTGAACTACTCTCAGATATAATACTTGGAAAGAAGGGAGAAAGACTAAGGGGACATGAGTTTCATTATTCCGAGATAGGAGATATGCCTCTTGAAATAAAGAGGGCTTACAGGGTCAAGAAGATAGATGGCATACAATTTACTGAGGGTTACAATCTAAAAAATACCATCGGAAGTTATATACATATCCACTTTGGAAGTAATGTAATAGTTGGAGAGAACATTGTCAGATTCTGTTCCCCTCACCAATCCCCTCTCCCCTGAGGGGAGAGCCCTGAACTCGTTTCAGGGGAGGTGTGGGGGAATCGAAAGGAGGTGAATTCATGGATAAAGAATATATTAAAAACGCTAAAAGACCTGAAGAAAACAGG
>JBFLZU010000033.1:19757-22738 GCA_040756155.1 Nitrospirota bacterium
ATCGTATTTCATGCCAGTGAACCACTTTTGCTGAAAGACCTGTTATTTGATGCAATAAGCAAATTCAATAATAAACTTCTTTTCGGTCTCCAGACAAATGCTCTGCTGCTTGAGAAGAAAGATGTGGCATTTTTAAAGAAACACAGGGTTGGTATTGGCGTATCCCTTGATTCCTTCGACGATGTGGTCAACAATCGCCAGAGAATAAGTGTAAAAGGTGACGGAAACTTTAAAAAGGCAGTAGAAGCGATTGAGTGGTTTGCTGGTTATAGCGGATTAAATGTTATTACTACTATAACTAAATTTAATGTCAGCCACCTTTTAGAATTGGTGAGATTCCTTCATGCAAGAAAGGTCAGATGTGTTCTGCTGAATCCAGTTAGAGCGACCCAGAAAGGGACACAGGTTTTACGACCGGATCAGATAGCCTTAACTAAATATTTTATAGATGCAGTGGAAGAAGCGATAAAATTATCAATATCCTCCAGGAATAGAATCATCATCGGTAATTTCTCAAATATCATTCTTGGCATAGTTGCACCGACTGCACGTAGGCTTATGTGTGATATTACTCCCTGCGGGGGATGTCGCTGTTTCTTAACTATTACAGCAAGCGGAGACATGATACCATGTGGTGAATTTATAGGGTTCAGAAGATTCTATGGTGGAAATATCTTTGATACCTCCATTGGAGAGGCTATGCGGTCTGAACCTTTCAAGGAAATCCGAGCACGGATAGTTGAGCGAATCGATGAATGTGACATCTGTATTTTTAGAAATATATGTGGAGCACCATGTCCTGCTGAGGTCTACTCAACCGATAAGGATATGCATACGCTGTCCCCTTACTGTGAATTCTACAAGGAACTTATCAGATATGCCTTTAAATTAATAGTAGAGGACAAGGTTAAATGCCTCTTCCGCAAAGAGGCATTTAAAAATCTTGAATATGAATATAAAGTAGGGGCTCTATAATGGATGCGATATTACTTCTTGGACATGGAAGCAGGCTCGCTGAGGCGAATAAAGCCCTTAAGGATATGGCTGATATGGTTCAGAGCATGGGTGATGTATTTCTTGTAGAGATAGCCTTTTTACAATTCGGGAAGCCTGATTTTTTTGAGGGGGTGTATAACTGTATTTCGAGAGGGGCAAAAAGGGTAATAATCCATCCATATTTCCTCTATAAAGGAAGGCACTTCTATGAGGATATAAATAATATGATAGTAGAGGTAAGCAAGCAATACCCGGAGACTGAGTTTCAACTCACAGAGCCCCTCGGAATCCATGAAAATATTGCAAGGGTAATACTTGAGAGGGCAGGTAGGGATGGAAAACGGATAAAACCACTCAAACCAAATGAGATAGAAGAGAGAAGTTTCGAAATAATTAGTTCAGAATTGGAGAAATACCCCTCAGATTTCACCCCTTACTCCCACTTACAAATGCCAATAGTAAAAAGGGTAATCCATACAACAGGCGATCTTGAATTTGCTGAGACCATGAGGTTTCATCCTGATGCTGTAGAATCTGGTATGAGGGCGATAAAGGCAGGAAAGGATATTCTTGTAGATGTCAGGATGGTAGAGGCAGGTATAAATAAGAGGCTCCTCGAGAAATGGGGAGGCAAGGTCATATGTAATATTCAGGATTCAGGGATCAGGGGTCAGGAGTCAGGGAATGAAACAAGAGCGGAACTCGGAATAGAAGTGGCGTTACAAGAAAATAACAATATCGGTATCATTGCGATTGGCAACGCCCCCACTGCACTTTTGAAAGTGATGAAGATTTTGTCTTCCCCCTTATCCCTTACCCCTTGCCCCCTGTCCCTTGTAATCGGTGTTCCTGTTGGATTTGTAAGGGCAGTAGAGTCAAAGGAGGTGCTTCTACATATGCCTTATCCATTTATTACATGTCTTGGAAGAAAAGGTGGCAGCCCCGTTGCAGTAGCGATTATAAATGCTCTGTTGAAAATGATGGAGGAGCATGGAAGATGAAAGTTCAAAGTTTAAAGTTCAAAGTTTTTATTTTTTTACTGTTTACTGTTCACTGTTCACTGTTCACTGGCACCGATGCCTATGCCATGCATATCTCAGAAGGAATATTGCCATTTAACTGGGCAGCACTCTGGTTTGCTGTCGCATTACCTTTTGTAGCATATGGATTGTATAGGTTAAAGAAAATCTCAAATATTGACCTATCATTTAAACCCCTGGTAGGTCTTATGGCAGCAGTTGTGTTTATCATCTCGGCCATGCCTATACCTGTGCCGACTGCAGGCACATGCTCTCATCCTGCTGGAACAGGAATCTCAGGAATACTTGTCGGCCCCGCTATCAGCATATTGATTACAGCAGTGGTTCTCCTTATTCAGGCACTTTTTCTTGCCCATGGCGGATTAAGCACATGGGGAGCAGACATAGTCTCTATGGGTGTGATGGGCTCCTTTGCAGGGTACCTGACATTTAGGGCATTACGCTCGATAACCCCCCTCTTTCCCCCCTTTAGTAAAGGGGGGATGGGGGGATTGGCAATTGCAGGCTTCATGGCAGGATTATTTGCAGACTGGGCAACATACCTCACAACATCTGTTGAACTTGCTGCAGGCATAAGGGGAGATTCACCGTTTATGCCTCTTTTCTGGAAGATTCTCATTGCCTTCATTCCAACACAGCTTCCGTTGGGTATCATTGAGGGGGCAATGACAGCAGGCATGATTGTTCTGCTTTATAAGAAAAAACCTGACTTGCTTGTAAAGATGCATGTGTTAAAGCCTGAGGAGGTGACGATATGAAGTTCGGAGTTCAGAGTTCGGAGTTTAGAGTTAAAATTACAAAATTACTGCTTTACTCTACTGTTGCAATACTGCTCCTCTTCAGCCTTCAGCCTTCAGCCTTCAGCTCCGAAGGGAAGTGGCTTGGTGTTGATGAATCTGTTGTTGAAAAATTTGCGAAGGAACACGGCAGAGAGCCAAAAGAACC
>JBFLZU010000033.1:22838-25320 GCA_040756155.1 Nitrospirota bacterium
AATATTCTCATTTAATCTGTTTGGCATAAAGATCGCAGGATATAGAGATGGACTTATGGAGGGCTTGCTGATTGCAAGCAGGATAATCGGTGCAGTCTCCATAGTTGCTGTTCTTGGATTCTCCACACCCTTTACAGAATTTATAGCAAGTCTTTCATGGTTACGGACTCCAAAGCAATTTATAGAAATATTGATGTTCGCCTATAGATATATCTTTGTGCTTCTCGAAGACGCAATGGTCATTTATAACGCCCAGAGGAATCGTCTCGGTTACTCAAGCATAAGGCGTGGATTAAGCTCATTTGGCATCTTAACAGGCTCTCTCATACTTAAGGCATTTGAACATAGCCAGAACACAACAGTAGCAATGATTCAAAGAGGATATGATGGTAATATGCCAATGTTAAAACAAAGGCCCTTTGCACTATCTGAAATCATCGTCTCGGTTTTATTTATAATAGCGATGGGGGTTGTATGGAAGATTTAGGGAGAAAACAAGGCAGAGAGCAAAGAGCACAGAGCAAAGACATAGAAAATAATGTAAGGATTTCCGTGCAAAGTATTTATTATAAATATCCTGATGGGACAGCTGCCCTCTCCAACATCAACATGGAAGTCAAAAAGGGTGAATTCATCGGCATACTAGGATCAAATGGTTCAGGAAAGACTACACTCTTCAAAGTAATGGATGGGCTAATGAAGGATTTCAAAGGCAATGTATACCTTGATGGAACAGACATCAAGAGATTGTCGCCGAAAGAGATTTACAGAAAGATTGGTCTTGTCTTCCAAAACCCTGATGACCAGCTGTTTGCTCCCACATTATTTGAGGATGTGGCTTTTGGTCCTTTAAATATGGATTTTGACAAAATAGAAGTCGAGAGACAGGTGTTAAATGCTTTGAGAGTTGTCGAGCTTAATGGGCTTGAAAATAAATCCATACATAATCTGAGTTTTGGACAGAAGAAGAGGGCATGTATTGCAGGGCTTCTTGCTATGGGGCATGAAATATTATTACTTGATGAACCAACAGCAGGGATCGATCCCATGGGTGAGTATAAAATGATGAGTCTTTTAAAGAAGATGCACAAAGAAAATGGTGTGACCATTGTCATGGCAACGCACAGTGTTGACCTTGTCCCATTATTCCTTGACAGACTTTATATCTTAAGTAAAGGCATGATAGTTCGTGGTGGAAGTCCTGAAGAAGTATTCACAGCACCAGAGGAGATGGAGGATGTAAAACTCAGGCTTCCACAGATAGCAGAACTAATTCACAGGTTAAAACACGAAGATGGAATACCTTTTGATAAGATTCCACTTACAATAGGTGAGGCAAGAAGAGAGTTAGTAAAAACTCTTCGACATCTTTTCACGGCCTCACAATAGATTATCTTTTCCCCTTCGCCATCCTGCGACTGTCTGGCATAGCCCTGAGTGTAAGAATAACTATCGGACCAACTATCGCCCCTATTCCCAGGATTGTATATGCCCATCCCCAGTTTGTCAGATATGCTACATTAGCTTTTGAGTAACCTTCATTGCTCAAATCAAGTATGTATCCAAACGCCGTAGGAACAAGAGCCCCTGCACCAAAACCTAAAAAAGATCTAAATGCCAGTGTTGTCCCGAGATGTGATGGAGCAACCAGTTCTGCCAGTCCTGTAGAGTAGGCAGGTGAGTCGGCGATTATCGAAAAACCATAAACAAAGCCAACCAATATTACCAACCATAGATATGTATCAAGCAACCAGCCAAAAATAAATGAACTTATAATGCTTATGATACTCATAATAAGGATGACCTTTGTCCTGCCAATTATATCAGAAAGATAACCTCCAATAATGGCAGAGAATACACCTATAATGAAAAAGAGCGATGAGATGTTACTACTTAACTTAACAGCACTGTCGAGTTCCCAACCAGCATAAACAATACAGGCAGTGAGAAAGGCAGGTGTCCATGCCCTCATTCCCTCAAGCTCCCATACATGGGCACTATAACCTGTGATCATCAACATAGCAGGCTTATTTTTTAGCACTTCTTTTTTAAATTCCCCTGGTGAACGTTTCGAAACTATCTCTTTAATTTTTCGGAGGGCTATTAAGCCTAAAAGAACACCAATAACGGGGAATAAAGCAACCACAAAGAAGGCTGTGTATACATCTGAATAATAAGATATAAACCCTGTCAAAGATAAGGAAATCGCATGACTTATGGAGCCAGCAGCAATGAATATGCCCATAGATCGTCCCTTTAATTCGTCAGGGAGCTGCTCTGCAATAAGTTTTAATCCAGGAGGATAGGTGCCTCCAATCGAGAATCCTATCAGGAATCTAAAGATAATTGCTGACAAATAATCACGCGCAAAAAGAGCAAAGAGTATGCTTGAAACTGCCGTCATGATACAAGATAAAAGAAATATCCTTTTTGTACTATACCAGTCAGTCAACGAACTCATGATTACAATGGAAGCAATAAA
>JBFLZU010000034.1 GCA_040756155.1 Nitrospirota bacterium
TGATTTTACTGGTAGCGGGGAGAGGATTTGAACCTCTGACCTTCGGGTTATGAGCCCGACGAGCTACCAAGCTGCTCCACCCCGCGTTGCTATATAACTATAACTTCCTAAAGAAAAGAAAGTCAAGGAACATTTTGGCGTCCCCAATGGGATTTGAACCCATGCCGCCGCCTTGAAAGAGCGGTGTCCTAAGCCTAACTAGACGATGGGGACACTTAAAAACAGTTCGGAGTTCAGAGTTGGGAGTTTTGAGTTAAAGACATTTTTAAACTATCAACTCCGAACTCGTAACTCTTGACCATCAATGGTGAGCCGCGTTGGGATCGAACCAACGACACCCGCCTTAAAAGGGCGGTGCTCTACCAACTGAGCTAGCGGCCCTCCTTTACCAGAAACAAATAATATTATACATAATCAGTTATTTTGAAGTCAAAGAGAAAGGAATGGATTTCTCCTGATTATTACCTCGTCTCTTTTCTGTCCTGTTGATATGATGTCTACCCGTGCACCGGTAAGTGTAGCAATCTTATTGATATAATTTTTAGCATTTACAGGTAGGTTTTCGTATCTTTTAATCCCCACTGTACTTTCACACCAACCATCTACTACTTCGTATACAGGTTCACATCCTTCAAGCACATTTAATTCAGATGGCACTTCTTCATAGATTTTTCCTTTATACCTGTATCCTACACATATATTTATTTTCTCGCAGCCATCGAGGATATCAAGCTTTGTTATAGCAAGACCGCTAAGTGTATTTATCATCGCAGAGTATCTTGAAACCACAGAATCAAACCAGCCACACCTTCTCGGTCTGCCTGTAGATGCACCATATTCTTTCCCTTTATTCCTTATTTCTTCACCCATTTCATCTTTCATCTCTGTAGGAAATGGACCACTACCAACCCTTGTGGTATAAGCCTTCATAACACCGATAACTTCATCTATTCTTGTAGGTCCTATACCGAGACCTGTGCATGCACCTCCAGCAGTTGCATTGGATGCAGTAACGAATGGATATGTGCCATGATCAATATCGAGATGTGTTCCCTGCGCACCCTCAAACAGGACATTCTTCCCTTCATCCATATATCTATTTAACAAAGACGCAGTGTTTGCGATATATATGGCAATCCTCTCTGCATACCTCATATATTCTGAATATATCTGTTCTGTTTCAAAACCCGAAACACCATAAAGATTTGTCAGCAGATAATTTATATCTGAAAGGTTTGTCTCAAGTTTCTCCTTAAAGACCTCCTGTTGGAGAAGATCTCCCATTCTGATGCCAATCCGCGCTATCTTATCAACATAGGCTGGACCTATCCCTCTGCCTGTTGTCCCGATCCTTTTTGAACCTTTGAACCTTTCACTTTCCTTCTCTATAGCCTTATGATAAGGCATTATCACATGGGCATTTTTGCTTATAAAGAAATTACCATCAAAGGAAATCCCTCTTTTCTTCAGGGAATCCATCTCTTCTATAAGTGCAGCTGGGTCCACAACCATACCATTGCCGATTATACAGATCTTCCCCTTCTGGAGTATCCCTGATGGAATCAGGTGGAGTATGAACTGTTCATTATCAATAACAACGGTATGCCCTGCATTATGTCCACCTTGATACCTTGCTACTACATCTGCATCTTTTGTGAGTAGGTCTACGATCTTCCCCTTGCCTTCATCTCCCCACTGAACCCCAACAATCACTATGTTAGGCATAGAAATCCTCCACTAATCCCTAAATATTTACCATTTTAACATTGCAATTTGCCATTTGCTAATTATAGAGGTGGTGACACCTTTTGATAGCGCTGGTGGCTCATAGCCTTATCTGTTTTACTGAAATGACATTTGGAAGTTTCTTTATCTTTTCCAGCAATTCCTCTGAAACAGGAGTATCTACACTTACAATCGAGATAGCCCTACCCCCGGGTCTCTCCCTGCCAAACTGCATCCGTGCTATGTTTATGTTATTGTTACCCAATGTAGTTCCTATGTTACCTATTACGCCTGGCTTATCATTGTTAGAAAGGACAAGCATATCACCTTCGGGAACTGCCTCGACCTGAAATTCATCTATCTGAACCATCCTTGGATCCCTTCTGTTATAAAGTGTCCCAGCCACATAACCTGTTTTCTTCCCTGAGAGTACCTTAAGGCCTATAAGGCTCACAAAGTTTCCTGCCTCACTCGATTTAGTCTCTTTAACCTCAATCCCTCTCTCTCTAGCTATAAAGGGTGCATTCACAAAATTTACGGTTTCCAACAGTATCGGTGTAAGAAGTCCTTTGAGTACTGCTATCGTGAGTGGCGCTGTATCAAGTTCTGCTACCTCTCCCCTGTATTCCACCGTAACCTGATTAATGCCACCTTCGAATATCTGTGACTCAAAACTTCCGAGCTTCTCTGCAAGTTCTATGAATGGTTTTATCTTTGGAAGCACATCAGGAGCCACTGATGGGATATTTACCGCATTCCTTACGGTACCGTGTATGAAATAATCGACAATCTGTTCTGCTACAGCAATTGCTACATTCTCCTGAGCCTCTGTTGTAGATGCACCGAGATGAGGAGTAAATATTACATTATTGAGCCCTATGAGCGGACTTCCCTCAGGGGGTTCCTTTTCAAAGACATCGAGCGCCGCACCTGCAACCTTCCCTGATACGAGTGCATCGTAAAGATCTTTTTCATTAATAACCCCACCCCTTGCGCAGTTTATTATCCTCACACCATCCTTCATCATCTTGATACTCTCTGCATTTATTGTACCCTTAGTCTCGGCTGTCAGGGGCGTATGTATACTTATAAAATCTGCCCTCCTGAAGAGTTCGACTAAATCAACGATTTCCACACCAAGCTCTCCTGCCTTCTCCTCTGAAAGATATGGATCATAAGCAATAACATTCATCTGTAGCCCCTGTGCACGCTTCGCAACCTGACTTCCTATATTGCCAAGACCGAGAATTCCAAGTGTCTTATTATATACCTCAACACCCATAAATCTTTTCTTCTCCCATTTGCCAGTCTTCATTGATGCTGTAGCCTGCGGGATTAACCTTGCCAGAGAGAGCATGAGTGCGATGGTATGTTCGGCTGTAGTTATTGTATTGCCACCAGGGGTATTCATCACCACGATACCCCTTTTAGTAGCAGCCACCTTATCAACATTATCAAGACCAGAACCTGCCCTTGCTATAACCTTGAGTCTATCTGCTGCATTTATAACATCTGCTGTTACCTTCGTAGCACTCCTTACAACAAGCCCCTCATAATTCCTTATCTCTTTTATAAGATCATCAGGTTTAAGGTTTATTTTAACATCTACCTCAAGCCCTGCCTTTTTCATTATCTCCATACCATTTGGAGATATATCGTCGCTTACAAGAATCTTCATTCCCCCTCCATCAGGATCTCTTCTGCAACCGCCAAGCCTTTCCCAAGTTTCACATCGTATCCCATGCCTTTGAGAACCATTTCCACACCAGCAACCGCAGTAATAACATCGAATGTATCTGCATAGCCGAGATGTGCAATCCTGAATATCTTTCCTTTTGCTGCGTCCTGCCCTCCAGCGGCTGTTATCCCATATTTCTCTCTAAGGTTTTTATATATCAGTTGACCATCAAACCCCTCAGGTGCCATCACCGCAGTTACAGAGTTACTCGGAGATTCCTTCGTAAAAAGCTCAAGCCCGATAGCCTTCATCGCCTCTCTCGTTGCATGTGCAAGTCTTTCATGCCTTGCAAAGATATTCTCCAGACCTTCAGACTGCATCAATTTGAGACAGGCATTAAGCCCTATGATAAGGGTGACGGCTGCTGTAAAATTGGTCTGATTTTTTGCAAGTGCCTCCCGTTCTTTCTTAAAGTCAAAATAAAACCTCGGTGATTTTGAATTCTCAGACATCTTCCACGCCTTATCACTTATACTTACAAAGGCAAGTCCTGGTGGAAGCATCAGCCCTTTCTGTGAACCGCCAACCATTATATCTATTCCCCATTCATCAGTTCTTAAGTCATGCGCTCCAAGGGCAGAGATTGCATCCACAACAAACAGGGTATTATTGTAGTTTTTTACGATTTCTCCAAGTGACTTTATGTCATGATAAACACCTGTTGATGTCTCAGTTGCTTGAACAAAAACAGCCTTTATATCAGCGGTATTCTTTAATGATTTTTCGACATCCTCAGGTTTGACCACATATCCCCATTCAATGCGGATCTCTTCAACCTTAATCCCGTAAGACTTACATATCTTCATCCATCGCTCTCCGAACTTCCCTCCATTAACCACAAGTGCCTTATCCCCAGGTGAAAGGAAGTTATTTACAGAACCTACCATGCCACCTGTACCTGTTGATGCAAGGATGAGGACATCGTTCTTTGTCTGATAAAGCCACTGCAGCCCTTTCTTTGCAGAATCAAGCACAGGAATAAAATCAGGTGCCCTGTGGTGTATAACAGGCATCGCCATCGCCATTAGAGCTTCTGGTGGGACAGGTGTTGGTCCTGGAGCAAATAGATACCTTTTCTGCATATTTAATCTCCTTTTGTTTCAAAGGTATTAGAAAGTCCTTTGAAAATTAACACAATCACCGCAGGACTGTCAAGGCAAATGAACTGCGGACAAGGGGTGCGGAAAAGACAGCCTTAAAACATAACTTCCTTGCAATTTCCCCCCAGTATGTAAATTCCTCTTCCGAGGCGTATCTTATAACAGGGTGATGAGCCTTAGATGGTGAGAGGTATTGACCGATTGTGACGATGTCGCATCCTGCCTCCTTAAGGTCATAGAGTGTCTGGAGTATCTCACTGTGTTCTTCTCCAAGACCGAGCATAAATCCCGATTTGGTGGTGATCTTACTATTCATTGATTTTATATCTCTGAGTAATACCAGAGATCTCTTATAAACTGCCCTATTTCGAACTGAAGGATATAATCTTTCTACGGTCTCGATATTGTGGGCATATATATCAGGTTTTGCAGCGACCACGATAGATAGGGAATCCTTTGAGCCTTTAAAATCGGGTGTGAGCACCTCGATCGTAATACCGTCTATCCTGTTTCTCAATACATTAATAGTTTTTGCAAATTGTTTTGCACCACCATCTAATAAATCATCTCTTGTTACAGAGGTGATGACTACATGTTTTATACCGAGTGTCTTAACAGCATCAGCAATCCTTTCTGGTTCGCTCTCATCCACTACTCGTGGAATCCCTCCGTTTACATTACAGAAACTGCAATTCCGGGTACATATATCACCGAGTATCAGGAATGTTGCAGTCTTATTTGAATAGCATATCCCCCTATTTGGGCATCTCGCCTCTTCACATACTGTGTTAAGAGAAAGTCTCCTGATAAGATTTGATGTCGCTAGACTATCTGTTGTCTTCAGTCCAGAATTTGCTTTTCTTAATTGTTTTAAAAGCCAGTCGGGTTTACAAGTCACAGGCAAAAACTTTCCTTTCACCTTTAACATCTTGCTGAGACGTCCCATTTACCACTAAGCATAGATTCAAGATC
>JBFLZU010000035.1:0-4946 GCA_040756155.1 Nitrospirota bacterium
TTTATAAAAGCTGTTTTTACCCCTAATAATGCATCAAATTCCTTCTGAGCAAAAAAGACCTCATCAGGGTCTCTTAAATCGAATTTTATTTTTCCTAAGCAAAGTATCTTGGTCATTTTAGATTGAATAGATTACAGGGTTTTATTTTAAATTGGAGCATATTCGATGTTGGTCTTCCAGCATCTCCGCCTTTTCTTTGTACTGTAATTCTTCCAATATGTAATACGCCTTTCTTTGTGATATAAATATCGCCAGCGCCAAAGAAATTCATAGCAGTATTAATATCCGTCAGCATCCATGTGGTGGTATCATTATCTTCCTCATATCTTGTAACCAATATCCAATCAGCAGATAATCCACCTCGCCCTTTCAATATATCACAGACAATAAGAATTTTATTAGCCTTAAAAAAGTCAATAATTTTATTCCTTAATCTGTCTGGCATTTCGTTTAAATATACACGCCTTTTATCCCTCAATTTTTGTGTTGCTGCAATTTCTTTAGGAGGTTTTATTCCTCCTGTATACAGCTTTAAACCATATGCAATATCATTATCAAAATTCCAGATTTGTTTATAAGAATCTACCCACCGCTTATCAATCTGATTAAAACCAGAAGTAGGTTTATCCTTTTTAATAGTAACCATTTTTAATGATAGATTTTCGATCTTTACAATATTGCTAATTACAATCGTAACTCTTACCTGTGCATCAGCCTTTTTAAATCTCATCAGTTCTTCGAAATCTTCTCTCAAACCGAATCGCACTATATCAGTCTTTTTTAATCTTGTAGGAATATGGACTGCTTCTATTGAGTCAATTTGTTTAATATCATAACCCATAA
Organism: Nitrospirota bacterium; assembly: GCA_040756155.1. Taxonomy (NCBI): domain Bacteria; kingdom Pseudomonadati; phylum Nitrospirota; species Nitrospirota bacterium. The sequence continues at coordinate 844 of JBFLZU010000035.1, forward strand.
TTTGAAGCCACTGTTTAGCCTCGTTATCCTTTTTCCAATTATTAAATTTTTTGCAAATAGTCTTTTCATTTACAAAACCACCTTTAGCAGTATCAGACCCAAGTTCAAATGTTGCCATTTTTCTTTTTTAATCGGGTAATAAATGGGATATTGTCTTCATAGTATAGCTCAGTCGCCTTCTGTTTTTCTTTAGCACCCATTTCAGCCAGTTTACGCTTCGCAAGTTCAACATCCTGATTATCTGGAATCTTCTCTTCGGTCCATCTTTCATATTCACACATTGGACAGATTACCTCAAAGTAGATGGCATCGTAGCCTGAAACAATCATTTCTTCAAAACTACAATGCGGACATTGTGTCGTCCAGGTATGTGAGCCCATACTTTACCTCCCTTTGTACTATAACTTTGCAAGCTGAAACAAATAAGGCACTCGCTTTCTCTTAAACTGCCATTCATCTGATGATTATATTATGAAAAGGCAACCATTAGTATTATATTTTTGGAAATCTTATCACAGAAGGATGCTATGTTCAAGTAAGAAATAGTAGAAAGGAGAAGTCATCAAGGTGTTGCTGAATTGGGTAAAAGAACCATCTTATTACAATCCCATAATCTCACAAAACCTCTTAGGTGTTATAATTTTAATATCCTTATAACTCTTTAAGTCTAACAGATGAGAATCACCAGATACTATATAATCAGCCTTACCTTCAATAGCAGTTGATAAAACCTTGTTATCTTCAGCGTCTTCTTTTATAACATCCAGTGCTGGAGGGTTATCTATCAATACAGAATACCTCAAGAGGTTTAAGGCAGTCTGTTTTATCTCATCCGCATCCAGTCCATACTTCTTTTTAATCTTTGGATAGTTTAAGACCTTTATGGTCTCCTCAATCATTAATCGTGATGTTATAAAAATTAGATTGCCTTTTTCCCAGGACTTCACAATCTTATAAGGGAAACCGCTTTTCTGGATGATACCGCTTATAAAGACATTGGTATCTATGACAACCTTATGCACTCTTGCGAACCGCCTTTATTGCCTCCCCGACATCTGCCTCAATTTCCTTTGATGAATAAGCCTTAGCCTTCGCCCTGATACTGTCAAAGACCCTCATGTCTGTTTCCCTCTGTTTCCTGTAGTTCTCGAATTCATCAAGTGGTATCAATACAGCCATAGGTTTTTTGCCTCTCTTGATGATGTATTCCTCACCCTTGTAATATACCTCCTCAAGGATTTCTCCAAGATTGCCCCTTACCTTTAATGCTGTAAGTTCTTTTGCCATTATTTTTACCTCCTGATATAATTATAACAATTATAATAGTTATGTCAAATATTATTTTAATCATCTCGTTGTCGTTGCCCTCTCGGCCGCGTTTTTTATTGTCCAGAGCAGGTCATCAATAGCAATTCTGTTATGCACAGGTGCGACCTTGACAGAGAGGTCTCTAAAACCAAAAATATTTGTGTTTGATACCTCGAGTTCCTTGAATATTATATAACCTCTGTTGAGATAGCACTCGATGACACCTTTGTTATACCTTCTATCTTTTGATAGCCCGTATCTTTTCACAGCACTACCACCAATCCTTTCGAGCATCTCCTTGCTTATCATCATTGGCTCATCCTTAGATTTCTTTGCCCAGGCCTCTGCCTTTCCTGTAATTGCTGAAAGTCCGATTCCATCTCCATTAAGCCACATTATCCCATCTACTTTTCCGTAGATATATCCCTTTATATTTTCGAAGCTATTACATACCTCTTTGAGACTGATGTCTCTCACAACAAATCCAAAACCATAAGAAGGTTGTTTTGTCAGTGCTATCCATCCCGCGCCATAAATCTTGCCTCCAAATATACTACCAGAAATATTCTCTACAGTCATGGCATGCTGTCCTGTATTCAGCACAACACTGAGGTCTTTGATTATCTCAACACCATAGGTAATCTTCCCTATATTGATTATCCCTGAATCCTGATTAATCAGGGAGGATTTCTTTATTGGCTCTTTGCCAATCCTCTCAAACCGTTCTTTTCTGAAGATATCTGCTATCAGGAATGGTGGCTGTATACTGCCCTTTTTGCTAAGTTCATACTGTAAAGGCAGATTACCTGAGATGGGACCTATACCGTATTCACCGTTTTCACCTGTCAATGAAACATCCTTGAATCTAACAGATGTCCTTAGAAGATTCATCCCTGTTGATTTTATATAATCGCCACTCATCTGTATGTTACCATTCATGCGGGCGTATTTAAATCTGTCAGGGATAAGCTCAAATAGTGTATCCCTCAGGGATGAGACAGCCACCTCAGGTAGATTAAATGAAATATTAACCGTTCTGTCCTCTCTTTTTATATTCTTTATCTTTCCTGAGAGTGATGCCTTTATTCCATCCGATATCCATGCTTCAACTCTGTGGAGGCTGATTTCGTCACCTTTCAGGGAGATGTGTGATTTAAAAGAGATATTGCTTATTAAGTTTCGTTCTGCATTAGATTTTTTGATTGCTATTTCATCTCCGGTGAGATTTATACCGCCATCCACTCCTTTATCTTTTGTATAAGTCATTTTGAATCCTGCTCCGAACCTGCCATCTGTCAGATATATTGGTGGAGTAAATTTTTCTGCGAGTCTCTGTATCTTTTTTCCCTCTATTCCTTCGATGCGACCTTCTGCAGAAATAGTGAACCCCGCACCACGGTTTGACACCCGTGGCTTCTGGGTCTGACCCTGTGGGGATGTGGATGCGTTCCTCCCCGCCTTGACAGGCGGGGCTTCCCGTTGGTGCGGGGTGAACAGTGAACTGTGAACAGTGTCTTGTTTTAAGAAATCCTCAAGAGAAAATGGTATGATTATCATGCCCTGCAACGATCCACCGAGTAACTTAGCTCTCAGTAGTCTGAGTTCAACCCTTTCTCTGTTTGCGATATATCCAATAGAAAGTTCATTTGCCTCTATGTCTTTAATTCGTATCTCATCAACAGAGATTGTTCCCCTCGCATCCTTTAACTTAAGGGTATCCCTCAATACCTCAAAGTTACTGTTTAATGTAACCCCTTTGAGGTCTATCCTTCCTATCTGATTATGCTGCATATTGACATCTTTGAGTAAAAGGGATGCGATTCCCTTAGCCCTGTCATTTTTTGCTTCTACTCCAAAGTCAATCGTGGTGAAGATATCATTACCTGTAAATCTCATATCAGGGGCAAATCTTTGAGTAGACTTTGCAATACCGCTGAGGCTGCCTTTAAAAGAGATGTCCTTCCCCCTTACTGCGAATGCAGACTTACCATTAAGGTTTTCTATCGTTCCTATATCTCTTTTTATAAGGTTAATCCCACTGAGTAAAATCTCTCCATCTGTTTTGATCTTGTTCATATTCATCGTTCCACTAATTTTTACTCCCTCTGCTGAAGCCTTTCCTGTCATTTCCATGTCACTTATTAACGAAAGTTTCCCTATATCTGGTATCTCTATATCTGCACGCATATTGTATCTTAGGTCTTTTCCTATGTTGTATACATTTCCCCTCACAGATGACTTGATAGCATTACCGATATTTCCATTAAAACTCTTTATCAGAAGATGTCCTTCTTTCATATCCCATGATGCATCAATATCAGCCTTTCCTCTCTTAAGCTGTTTAAGTCTATCAGAGAGCGTTATCTCATCATACTCTGCACTACCCTGCAGGCTTATCATCGCCTTTGAGATGGCTGTCTTTAGGGAGAGATTCACCTTAGATTTTTCTGAGACAGATATCTGTGAAGGAAGATAGTTCTTAAATGGATGCAGTCTATGTCCTTTAGAGGATATGTTTACATTAGCCTGTGGTCCATCTTTGGTAAAGGTAACTTTCCCATCTATCTGAATCTTATTATCGGCGACATCGTATAATGAGCCTTTAATAATTAACGGTTCTTTTTTCGATGATGAAAGACCCATCACAGAGATGTCAGCAGTCTTTACTCTTAGTAGTGGATTATCATCTACCGTGATGCTCCCTCTTTCAATCTTGAACGATTTTATAAAATACTCTCTTTCCCCTTTGCTTATCAGTTCAATGAGATTATCTGATATGTTCCACTTACCGTTTT
>JBFLZU010000035.1:5046-9350 GCA_040756155.1 Nitrospirota bacterium
CTTAGTAGTGGATTATCATCTACCGTGATGCTCCCTCTTTCAATCTTGAACGATTTTATAAAATACTCTCTTTCCCCTTTGCTTATCAGTTCAATGAGATTATCTGATATGTTCCACTTACCGTTTTTCTTCTTAAGATTCATCACAGGATTGATCAATACAATACTTTTAAAGTTCAGTTTCCCTTTAATGATGTCCCTCAGAATCGGATATGTCCTTATTTCGCCTATTTCAAGAAGATCTCCCCTTTCAAAGCCTTCAGGGTTACCGAGTTTTATACCTTTGATGTATGCACCCCTGAGAGGGTCATAACCAGCATCCTCAATGATAAACCCCTGATTGATTCTATGGGATACCTTTTCGGATACAACTCTGAGCAGGGTTCGTTTTACTTCACTGAATCTGATGTAAAGAAAGAAGCTTGCAATGATTATCAGGAGGATGATAGATATAACAGAGATTTTTATAAGTAATCGTTTGAAATTTGATTGTTTCATTAATCAGATTCTATATGATTTTATCTTCCTTGACAAGATAGACCATATTGCTCTATCATTGAATCGTAATGCCGTCTATACGCATCCTCCCAGAAGAGCTTGTCAACAAGATTGCTGCAGGTGAGGTGGTTGAAAGACCTGCCTCTATTGTTAAGGAACTGGTTGAAAATTCCATAGATGCTAAAAGCACACGAATTACTATAGATATTCAGCAAGGTGGAAAGAAACTCATTAGGCTTGCAGACAATGGTTGTGGTATGGAAAGAGAGGACGCCATCCTTGCCTTCGAGCGGCATGCAACGAGTAAACTCAGGGATGAAGCAGGATTATGGGCGATAAAGACAATGGGTTTCAGAGGTGAAGCACTTCCTTCCATCGCATCTGTGTCGAGACTGATGATGGTTACTTCAATAGATGCAGCAAGATTGGGTGTAAAAGTAGAGATAGAGGGAGGAAGGCTGATTGGTGTATATGATACAGGTGCACCAAAAGGGACACTCGTGGAGGTAAAGGATATATTCTTCAATATGCCAGCAAGACTTAAGTTTCTAAAAGCTATGAATACAGAACTACGGCATATTATAGAGATAGTTACACAACATGCGATAGCAAATTACAGGATACACTTTACGCTTTCTCATAACAGAAAGTTGCTGTTTGATTTCCCTGATTCCAGAGATATACGCAGCAGGCTACATCAGATATACGGCATGGAATTTGTGGAGTCCCTTAAAGAGATTGACTCAAAGAGTGACCATCTAAATGTGCATGGCTTTGTATCGCTACCACAGGTAACCATGGCAGACCGCACACATCAGGTCTTCTTTGTTAATGGTAGGCCGGTAAGAAATGCTACATTGACTCATGCCCTTTACGAGGCATATAGAAACACCATCCACAAAGACAGACATCCTGTAGCCTTTCTTTTCATTGAAATGGAGCCTGCCAGCGTTGATGTCAATGTTCATCCGACAAAAAGGGAGGTTGCGTTCAGGGATCAGGGTAGTATACATGATATGGTTGTTACTGCGATTAGAGAAAGGATAGGGTCTCTGGAGACGGTGAATGATAAAGAGCGAAAGGACATTATCAGCGAACATTTTCAGTGGAGAGATATTGAGAATGGTAAATGGTGGGAAGTAGAAAGTGATGTTGCCTTCCATAGTCGTGTAATGGAGGAGATGCAGGGCTATCTTCTTTCTACGGATAGAGAGGACTACAGGTTTATTCAGATTGATGGAACATTCATTGTGGCTGTGAGCCATCAGGGTATAACAATCATAGACCAGCATGCAGCACATGAGAGGATACTCTACGAGACTCTGAAAAAGGCATACAATTTTAAGCAGATAACTTCCCAATCTCTACTTATACCTGTGGTTATTGAACTCTCTCCTGCGGAGACAATTATCCTAAGAGAACAAATGGGGCTTATAACGAGCATCGGTATTGAGGTTGAGGAGTTCAGTGGGGCGTCATTTATTATCAGGTCAGTGCCGTCTGTACTCTCAGGCTGTGATCCGAGGATGCTTCTTTTAGACCTGCTTACGACTATCTCAAAAAACACAAGCACTAACCTCATGGATGCAGTAATGGCTACTATGGCGTGTCACGGTGCAGTAAGGGCAAATCAACCACTCAACAGCAATCAGATGTCACAGTTGATGAAAGACCTCGAAAAGACAGATATGCCACACACATGCCCGCATGGAAGGCCGACGATAATAAGATTTATGACTGAGGAACTGAAGAGGATGTTCAAAAGGCGGTGAGACTGATTCTACTTTTAGGATCAACTGCTGTTGGAAAGACCGAGGTTGCAATACTCCTTGCCCAGAGACTTAATACAGAGATAATCAGTGCAGACTCGATGCAGGTATATCGTCGCATGGATATAGGAACGGCAAAACCTACTGCTGAACAGAGAGATGCTGTCAGACATCACATGATAGATATAAAGGAGACATGGGAAGCCTTCAGTGCAGGGGAGTATGTAAGAATGGTTGATGGGTTGATAAGGGATTTTTCTTATAGAGGTATGGTTCCCCTCATTGTTGGTGGCACAGGGCTTTATGTGAGGGCACTGATTAGGGGATTGTTCAGTGGACCAACAGCGGATAAATCGTTTCGTGAGAGACTACTGCGTGAAGAAAAGGAAAAAGAGAAAGGTTCTCTCCATAAAAAACTCCTAAAGGTCGACCCTGAGGCTGCAGAACGGATACATCCTAAAGACCTGAGACGTATAGTGAGGGCACTTGAGGTTTATTATAAAGAAGGAAGACCGATAACATATCTTCAAGACTGGGATGAAAGAGGGTTGAGATATAACTTTATCAAGATATGCCTCATAAGGGATAGAAGAGAGCTTTACAGAAGAATTGAGCAGAGGGTTGATTCAATGATTAAAGACGGACTTGAGGATGAGGTGAAAAGACTCATCGAGATGGGATGCAATGAGACAATGACCTCTATGCAGGCATTAGGCTACAGACATTTTTTGAGATATTTCCGAGGAGATTATCCAAAAGATGAGGCAATAAGGCTATTCAAAAGAGATACAAAGAGATACGCAAAAAGGCAATTCACATGGTTTAGAAAGGAAGAGGGGATAGAGTGGGTGGATATAACAGGGATTGAAGACCCTGAAGAGATTGTAAAGAGAATTATACCGATGATTAAGGATTACCAATATGCCTCAGAGAAATCCATTTCTTACTGTTGACATAATTATAGAGATTGAGGACAGAGGCATTGTCCTTATTAAGAGAAAGAATCCGCCTTATGGCTGGGCAATTCCCGGTGGATTCGTTGATTATGGTGAAACACTTGAGCAGGCAGCAATAAGAGAGGCAAAGGAAGAGACAGCACTTGATGTTGAGATTATAAGGCAGTTTCATGCCTACTCTGACCCTAAGAGGGATCCTCGTTTTCACACTGTAAGCGTGGTTTTTATTGCAAGGGCAAATGGTGAACCAAAGGCATCGGACGATGCAAAAGAAATAGGTGTATTTACAAAGGACAACCTGCCTTCACCCCTGTGTTTTGATCATACAGAGATACTGAGGGATTATTTTTCATTCAATTGATTCAATTGATGTAATAAAAAAATACTTGACAAAAGGGGAATACTATGTATAATTTGTTTAATTAAGCAAACAGCATTCACCGAGAAGATGGAGGACGAGATGTCACTGAGCGAAGTGGCATCCAGCCCCGTAAAGGAACTTTAGAGTAAACCCCGCACCCCACTTTCGCGGGGTGCGAGGACTGCGCGGGTGGGGCTTTCTGGGTGCGGGGTAAAAATAAATAAGGAGATGCAGAATGAAAATAACGGGGAACCAGAAAGGTTTTACACTAATTGAGCTCGTTATAGTAATCATCATCCTCGGGATTCTTGCAGCGGTGGCGGTACCGAAACTTACTACGTTGATAGAAGATTCAAGAAAGGCAACAGCGAGAGGTTTTTCTGGGCAGCTGAGGACAGCAGCCACGGTTGCTTATGCACAGTCAAACGTTGCACGACCTTCATATACGCATAATATAACATCTATCTATAATGAACTTGAAGAGACTGGTGGATTAACCATGGTTGATACCTATAGATTTTCAGCTGTAATCGGTGACACAACATACACCTGGACATTTACGCATCCTGTTAAGATTACTGCATCTGTTGGAGACTAATTGTGAGATAAATGTGAGGAGATGTTAATGTGAAAATAATGAGGAACCAGAAAGGTTTTACACTGATTGAACTTGTTATAGTAATCATCATCCTCGGGATTCTTGCAGCGGTGGCGATACCGA
>JBFLZU010000036.1 GCA_040756155.1 Nitrospirota bacterium
TTTGGTAGCCATATGATCACCCCCCGGGTAAAATTGTGGTATATTAGCAAACTAAATTTATGCAAGTCAACCAAAATATATTTTTCCTCCGCTCCGTCCGTCTGGTTTGTTATACAAAGAATTCCCCCTCAGCAAACATTGATGAGAGTTCAGAGATTGGGGAGATGTAAGTTTGCGGTTGTTTTTACCTTTCATATCGCATCCTTCTCAATTAACCATTTCCAGAGTGATTTAAAGACTATTTTCTCTCCATTGACTTTTTCTTCCTTTTCGTAATCAAGGGTTATAACTGATAGATTATTACATTTTAACTTCCCTGCTGCCTTTGATAGAGCAGTAGTTTCTCTCTCTTTAACTCTGAAATCGTTAATTTTAGCACAAACTTGAATGAGTTCCTGTATGTCTTTGCCTCGTCTGACTACAAAATCCACTTCTCTCTTCTTATAATCCTGCCAGTAGAATATCTCCATAAGAGGATTCATTGCCTTACGATGCTGTAGCTCCAAAAATACAGTATTTTCTAAATTCTTCCCTTCATTCTCACTGAATTTGAAACCATAGGCATTCCTTAAGCCATTATCTACAATGTAACACTTCCTCGGCCTTTGCGCCTGTTCTTTCAAGGAATAGGAAAACCTTCTTACAAGGAAGAAAAGTCCTGTGTCTTCAAGATAGGAAACATAATTCAATAATGTCCTTTTTGTTACAGGGTAAGTCCCTTTTATCCATCTATAGAAGGCATTAAGTGAAAAGACGCTCGCAGTACTGGTCGTTAGAAATTTCACCAACTCCCTCAATAACGGTTGATTTCTGATATGATAACGTTCAACGAGGTCCCTGAAAAACATCGTTTCAAGATATTCCTTGAGTATCCTCAATCTTAAATCCAGGTTTTCTTCCAGCACAACCTCTGGAAAACCGCCTGTCTTGAGATATTCATCCAGATATTTGTTAATAGAAAACCGCTCCGTTGAATAAGCAATATTTTTATCCAGTTTGATACCTTTTGCGGAAAGGATTTCCCTAAAAGAGAAGGGGAGGATTTCAAAACTGATTGCCCTTCCCCTTAACTGGGTTGCAATCTCTTTACTCAAAAACTTAGATGAAGAGCCTGTTAAAAAGATTCTAAATCTTCTGGTATCATAAATCCTTCTCACTCCTAATTCCCAATCCTTCACATTCTGGATTTCGTCAAGGAATAAATAATTGTGCTTTTTTAAATGTTCTGGACAAAGCTCCCTGTAGGCTTGCAAAATCAGTTCTATGCCATTAGCGTCACAGGGCAAAAGCCTTGGATCGTCAAAGTTTAGGTATATAATCTGCTCTGGTGAAATGCCTTGATAGAGCAACCTTTTTATCACTGAAAATAAGAGATAGGTCTTGCCACTTCTTCGTGGTCCAACAATAGCTATAATCTTCTGGGAAGATAAAGGTATATCAACTTCCCTCGGAAGTAATTCTGGAAGTTCTCCTTCCTGAAACTCCTTTATTGCCTCTTTTATTATCCCTTTATTCAAAGGTTTCCTCTATGATACCGTTTTGATACTAATATGGTATCATAAATAATACCATATTGCAACGCCCCCTGCCCGACCTCGCATAATATCGCAGATGGATTTGATGCCTGTCCTGAGCATAGTCGAAGGATAAGAGTTCAGAGACTGTGGGGATGTGAGTTTGCGGTTATTGGTTTTGGGCATTCTGTTCCTTTAGATGAATATTAATAAAAATCTTCATTTTTGGACCATGTAAATAGTAATACCTTACCAACAAGTTCTAAGTTCATTTATAGAAATTTTTCTGATCTGGTTATCACTTGTAATTATTCTAACCTCAGTTCGGGGGTATCGTTCATTCAAAAGTAATTGAATTGCACATAATTCCATATCTACTTTCTGCAATTTTCTTAAGTCAGGATATTTACTTTTTAACTTTTCAATATCCTCTGAAGATAATTGCTTCTTTAATTTTACATTCTTAGATTTTTTTGATATAAGCCAACAAATTATAGGAGGCAATCCTATTGTTTTATTGCGATCTCCTTTTTTGAATCTCTCAAATTTGTGCCTTATTTCATCAAACACAAGATGTGAAATATAAATTTGTGATTTAGGATCATTTAATGCCTTACGTGCTTCAATTCCAAGGCGTTGCTTATCAGTTAGAAACCATACTGTAGCTTGAGTATCAACTATATAGATTCCCATATCGTCCCCATGGCAAAAAATAACCCTCTAACCTTGCAGCATCTTCTGGCTTCAGCCTATCAACACCTTTAGCAACCTCTCCAAAATGAGAAAAATTATCGAAGTGCTGAAGATAATACCAAATTTTTTTGGCAAGTTGCTTCGCCGTAATTGCTTTTTCCGGGTTTCTGCATCCGCACTCCGTTTCTTTATCTGTTGGCCGTGGAAATGTATGACTTTGTTCAGGTCTATTACACTCATAATTTGATTTTTCCCCTACCCATGTAAGTAAATGATTTTTATCATCATAGCTAACATACCAAGAGTCAGTATTTGTTGTTCCAGTTTTTGCTCTAAGGTCTGAAACAGTGAGATTTCTAAAAATTCCGGTACCTTCTGCGACAACCCTTTTTAACACATCATCTATTTCGCCTGCAATACTATTGTCGAGAACATAGCAAGGAGTCAATTTTGATTTAAACAGGTTCTCTCCAGTAATAGTTTTAAGTTCAATTATTGGGGTTGGTGGCAAATAATATCCTCTATTTGAAAAAACTGTATATGATGCAGCAACTTGCAAAGGTGAAACCCCTTTGCTTGTAGCGCCAGTAGCTAAAGCAGGTGTGGGGATTCCTACATCTATTCCAACTCTTTTTAAAAATTCTTTAAGTTTATCCATATTCAAATGCAATATCAGTTGTGCAAAAACTGTATTATCGGAGTATATTAGTGCCTCAGCTAAAGAAATCCTTCCTCTATAGATGTCATTAAAATTTTTAACCTCCCACTTTTTCCAGCCTGCTATATCAATGCACAATTTTTTAGACTCAAATTTACTTTCCAAAGAAAAGCCTTGATTCAGAGCTTCTGCTAAAATAAAAGGCTTAATAGTGGAACCAGGCTGCAAATACCCGTTAATGGCGGTATTGAAATATTCAGATTCACAGTCTATCCCACTCCTTATTGCTTTGACTCCTCCGTTATTCTTATCCAGTATTAAACAGCAAATTTTTTGTATCCTATTATTAGAGGCAATTTCTTTAACTGTTTGGTCAATTGCAGTTTGGCATTTTCTGTCAAAAGTAGTTCTGATAATCATTTGCCTAAAAGGGAAAAGATCGGCATGGTTCTTAAGTAAATATTTTTTCACATAATCAAGATAATAACCATTTGTATCCGGATAACTGCTGAATGCATAAGGTTTCTGAAAATATGAAGGTACAACACTATTAGCCTTATGCTTTATAAGAACTTCCTTGCTTATAAAATTATTTTTATGCATTAATTCAAGAATTTTATCTTTGCGTTTATTTACAAGTTCTTCACTTTGTGATAAACAATATCTGTTAGGTGCTCGAATCAATCCTGCTAAATATGCTGATTCATTTAAATCTAAGTCAGAGACATCTTTGTTAAAATATTTCCAAGCCGCTATTTTTACACCAAAAATATTATGCCCTAGATAAATAGCATTCAAATAAGCTTCTAATATTTCTTTTTTAGTAGCAATTCTTTCAATATTAATAGCTGTTATAAGCTCTAATAGTTTTCTTTTTAGCGTTCTTTTGTTTGAACGTATAATTGCAACCCTTGCTAACTGTTGTGTTATAGTACTTCCACCTTGCACGATTGAGAAATATTTAAGATTTTTCCAAAAAGCTCGTAGCAATGCTATCGGGTCAAATCCCCTATGAAAAAAGAATCTCTTATCTTCAGCACTTATAACAGCTTGTATTAAGTGCTTTGGTAGTTCTTCATACAAAGCATTAATTCTATATTCTGTATATACGAATCCCACAGGTTGTTCATCAGCAGAAATGGCTATAGATAACTGCGGAAGTTTAATCAATTTGTGTAAAGCCATACAACTTTATTACAACTCCCCTCTAAACGCCTTCCTTAAAATTACCTGTCTGCCTGTGCGGACACGCAGACAGGTTTCATTTCTTCAAGTTCCTTTTCTGTTTCATCGTATAGCTTTAAGAGTTCTTCCCGCTGAAGCCTGGGGTCTATAAGTTTTGCCCTTGTGTCTGCCTCGTTTAAGACTTCCATAAACCTTCAATCTCCCTATCCACAATCCCTCGGACAGATGTTTTGCAGTTTCATGCTCTGTTGATTTTACCACTTTTATAATCCAAACAAAAGCCAAAATCTATACGAACCCCTCGAAATGTCACTATCGTCATCATCTAATTCCTTTTTTACACCTTTTTAAGGTAAAATTAACAAGAATAGATAAAGGTTCATATATGATTTCGCCTGAAGAGGAAGAATACATATTGAGCAAGGCATATGTGCCAGAGCACATAGTCAGTTTGATGGCTCTGATATCAAAAGGAGAACCATTTTTAATAAAAGAAGATTATATTTGCTTCTCAAAAGATAACTGGCTGATCTTTGTTGGATACCCGTTAAGTTATGATTTTACAAATGAAGATATTGAAGGAATACTGAACGATGTTATTAAAAGATTCCAGCCTGAGTATACATGGTTTATCGCTCCTGAGGTGCCCCATTCATTGATTAAATCATGCCGGGAAAGAGAAAGTGACGAATACTATAGACTTGATTTACAGGGGATGGAAATTAAAAAAGATTTAAGGCGTATAGTTAAAAAAGCATCTATGGAATTAACCATTGAGAGAGTCAAGGAGATTTCAAAAGAACACAAAAAACTTATATCAGAATTCATAGAAAGAGAAAAACCGTCTCCTCGAGTTAGAGAACTATTTTTCAGTATGCCAGAATATGTCACCCGTTCAAAGACCGCTATCGTTTTAACCGCATGGGATAAAAGAAAGAATTTATCAGCCTTTTATATAATTGAACTCGCTGCAGAAAAATTCGCAACTTATGTGGTTGGCTGTCATTCTAAGAAAAACTATGTTCCTCGAGCATCAGATCTCCTATTTCTTGAGATGATAAATCTTGCTAAAGAACAGGATAAAACTTATATTAATTTAGGGCTTGGGGTAAATGAAGGAATAAGGAGATTCAAGGAGAAATGGGGTGGTGTTCCCTTTCTCAGATATGAATTTTGTGAATACTTTAGTGGACATACTAAACCACTTAAATTGATAAGGGAACTAGAATCAAAATTATGAATCTCTGGAACACAAAAGAAAATGAAAATGACAGTTAAGGGGATATTTTCGAAAGAAAAAGACCTCAAGATGATATGGGAAATCGAAAAGAATAGGAGAAAATCGTATTTAGTAGGCACTGCACATATCTTTCCATATAGCTTCAAAAAATCGCTAACCAGATATATAAGCAATGTAAATACTGTTTTATTAGAAGGTCCCCTCGACGAAAGTTCAATGAGCACTGTAGTAGAGCAGGGTTCAGGAGGAGGTGAAAACCCATCTTTCTATGATGCTCTAGATGTTCAGACAATTATTAAAATCAACAAAGAACTTGGATATCCTTTTAGTGGTCTTAGTTCATTTACCTCTTATATGGATATTTTTAAGGTAGGGTCTGGTGACCTGCTATACTATCAGATTAGGGGACAAAGGCCATGGTTGGCTTTCTTTAACATCTGGTTTCATTATTTAAAGAAAAGAGGCTGGAAGTATACGATGGATGTAGATGCCTTTAACATAGCCAAACAAGTGGGTAAGGATGTTTATCATCTTGAAAAGATAGAGGAACAGATAGAAGCCTTAGAGGGAATACCTCTTGAAAGAATTGTAAATTTTATTAAAAAAATAGGACAATGGAGTGAATATACGTATGACTATGTAAAACATTATCTAAGAGGAGACTTAGAGGTATTAATGTCTGCTGCCAGAGAATTTCCAACCCGCTGCGAGTCTATAATAGACAGGCGGGACCCGATACTATATGAAAGGATGAAGGCATTCTTAGAGAAAGGAAATGCTATTGTGTTTGTAGGAATAACACATATACAGGGAATCAAAAAGATGCTTCTTGAAGATGGATATAAAGTTTAAATAACCGTTACCTCAATAGAGTCGCTTTTTAATGCCTCAGTGATGGTTTTCACGCACATCTGGAAATATTCTTCAGAGAGTATCTCTTCCATCATGTATTTTCTGTATATCCATAAAACCTTTCTCTGATAATTCATTCTGTCTATTATCACGCTGTTGACCTTTCCAGCAAGACTATTTGCAAGCCTTTCAGGGTTCTGTGGCAGGACAGGACCGATGAATGCATATGTTGATATTCCTTCTTTATGGAGGGTTTCGAGTGCCTTTAGCCTTAAAGAAAGTGGAGGTGCATATGGCTCAAAGATCCTCTTTATATCTTCCCTATCTGTGGTTATGGTAATGCCAACGCTGCAATTAACCTTTTTTATTAAATCAATATCTCTAATTACGAGAGGAGATTTCGTCAGGATTGAGATTGAGAGATTGTTGTTTATCAGTCTTTCAAGACACCTTCGGGTGATCAGGTATCTTTTCTCAAGGGGCTGGTATGGGTCTGTGACTGTTCCTATGAGAACAGAGCCTGAACGTATTGTTTTCAACTGTCTCTCCAGCACAGAAGGGGCATTTATCTTAGCATCCACAAATCCCCCCCACGGCTCTGTATGTCCTGTGAATCGTTTGATAAATGTGGCATAACAATATCTGCATGCGTGTGCACAACCGACATAGGGATTAAGACAGTAATCATAGCCCTCTATCCCTGTTTTTGTTAGGATGCTTTTGATATAGATTTTTCTGACTATCATCTATAGGAATATGTTATGTTATTATTATAATAAATCTGTGTAAAATACAGGAGGAAATTATGAACCGACGGGAATTTCTGAGATTTACTGTGGCAACTGGTATAGGATTAACTGTTCCTAACACTCTTGATATACTCTCAGAAAGTGCCTCTGCATCAAAAATTCCAGACCTCGTTGTTGTAGAGGGTGCATCTCCCTCAAAAATTACAATAGCTGCTATCGATGCTATCGGTGGTATGAGGAGATTTATATCGAGGGGAGACATTGTGGTAGTAAAGCCAAATATCGGATTCGACAGAACACCTGAATACGCTGCTAACACGAACCCGGAGGTCGTCTCTACAGTTGTGAGGCTCTGTTATGAGGCAGGTGCAAAGAATGTCAAGGTCTTTGACAGGACTGTAAACGATGCGAGGCGGTGCTATGTCCAGAGCGGGATCGCAGATGCATCAAAAAAGGTTGGTGCAGAGGTAAGTCACATAGATGACAGGAAGTTCAGCGAGATAAAGATTAATGGACAGGCACTTAAATCGTGGCCGCTTTATACAGAGATACTTGAAGCAGACAAGGTGATAAATATCCCTGTAGCGAAGCATCACAGTCTCGCAAAGCTCACGATGGCGATGAAAAACTGGATGGGGATAATGGGAGGATTTAGAAGGCAGATACATCAGAGACTCGACGAAAGTCTTGTGGATATTGCTACTGTTATAAAACCAACACTCACCATACTTGATGCGGTAAGAATACTTATTGCAAATGGTCCTCAGGGTGGTAGCCTTGAAGATGTAAAGAAAATAGATACAGTAATAGTAGGGGTTGATCAGGTGGCTGTAGATTCATGTGGTGCTACGCTCTTTGGTCTCAAGGGCTCTGATCTTGGCTATGTCCGTATATCTGCTCAGTCAGGACTCGGAGAGATGGATATTAGTAAACTAACGGTCAAAAAGTTCTCTGTATGAAAGCAAGCAACATTCGTAGGGTTTCTCAAGGTATATTCCTTCTCCTTTTTCTATATCTCTTTTTACAGACCGAATCAAAAGGGAAAGATGAACTTGGCTATCCTGTAAAGCTATTTCTTGATTTTGATCCCCTTGTATTTGTCACGACACTCCTTTCTGCACACTCTGTAGCAAAATGGTTCTTTCTTTCCCTTTTCATTATTATGCTTACAATTATTCTTGGAAGGGTCTTCTGCGGATGGGTATGCCCGCTTGGAACCTTGAATAACATAATTGGAAGGTGGGAAGTAAAAAGTGAGAAGTGGAAAACAGAAAAGAAAGACTGGAATAAGATCAAATATTACATACTCGTTTTTCTTCTTTTTTCCTCACTTTTTACACTTCAACTTGTGGGGATAATGGATCCAATATCTCTTCTTATCCGTTCACTCTCGATAAGTATATACCCACTTTTCAATTATGCTATCCGTTTCTTTTTTGACACGGTTTATCTTCATGGAGGTTCCATAAGCAATGTTACCGAACCTATCTATTCTATCCTTAAGAAAACTCTGTTGTCCTTTCAACAGCCAATCTTTAGCCAGAATCTCTTTATCGGGAGTATATTTATTGGTATATTACTTCTAAATCTCTCCGAGAAGAGATTCTGGTGTAAATTCCTCTGTCCGCTCGGTGCTCTTCTCGGTCTATTTTCAAGGTATTCTTTACTAAACAGGAAGGTCTCTGAAGGGTGTAATTCCTGTAATTTATGTAACATGGTCTGCCAGGGAGGAACTAATCCCCATAAGAAAGAAGAGTGGAAGAAGGCTGAGTGTATTTATTGCCTTAACTGTGACGATATCTGTCCTGATAATGCAGTTAATTTTGGTTTTTTTCTCAAAGGAGGTGTCAGGCAGGGCATAGACCTCGGCAGGAGAAGAGTGGTAGTCTCTGCCTTATCAGGTGTCATAGCTATCCCGCTATTTAAGGTAAGCCCTTTTTTAAAGGCAGGTTTTTCAAATCCTGTGCTGATTCGTCCTCCAGGGGCACTACCAGAGGGAGAGTTTCTGAAAAGGTGTGTTAAGTGTGGAGAGTGTATGAAGGTCTGTATAACAAATGGTTTGCAGCCGACCCTGTTTGAGGCAGGTCTGGAAGGTATCTGGTCTCCAATGCTTGTGCCAAGGCTTGGTTACTGCGAATACCGCTGTACCCTCTGTGGACAGGTCTGCCCTACAGAGGCGATAAAAAGACTTGAATTAAGTGAGAAGGTAAAGGTTAAAATAGGACTTGCTGCTATTGATAAGAACAGATGCCTTCCCTATGCTCAGGCGATAGACTGTATCGTATGTGAAGAAGTCTGTCCTACACCAAAGAAGGCTATATGGTTTGAGGAAGCAAAGGTAAGAAACAGGGAAGGTAGGGTCAGGCCAATTAAACAACCAGTGGTAGACCTTGAACTTTGTATAGGATGCGGGATATGTGAGACGAGGTGTCCTGTGGTAGATAAACCTGCGATATATGTTACGAGTATCGGAGAATCACGCTCAAATGAGAATCAAATCCTCTTGGGGGGATATAGGGGTACACCAAAAAGTAATTAGTTTTTATAGTGCAATTTGGGGAGTAAAGAAATGGCGATATTAGAGATGAAGGTCGATGAAATATATAAGATAGAACAAGGCTTAAAAGCCATAGAAGATGAGATAAAGAAAAAACGGGCTGTTGACCTTATAAACCTTCCACATAGTCTAATTTTTGTAAGACTTAGACCACTTCTTAAAGATAAAACGGTAAAGATATATATAAACAACCCTTATGAGGCAGAAGACTACATGGATGTTGGAGAGGTGATATTTACATCAGTTGAGATGCTGGGAAATTACAAGGGCGAGATAGTTCGGAAGGGAGAGGTTTTCCTCGACGGTATTATATATAATGTATGGTGGAATGAAAGAGAGATTGTAAATATAGGCTCAATAAGTTTTAACAGGTGTGTCAGATGTATCACGAACATGCACAAAGACATCATCCATTCAGAGGAATTAGATGTGCTTAACAACATGACCATATATGAAGCCAAAGAAGGTATCGAGGCGATCGTGAAGGCGGTAAGGGAATCAAAAAGGGTGAGGATGGTCAGTCTCCCGAGGGTTGTTGTAAAGAGGATATTTCCCCTTCTTAAAGAAAAAGAACTCAAGATAATCTGTGCGTGGGAGGATTTTGCTCTGAAGGAAAAGGAGGAAGGTTTCAGCGTAAGGATGCCAGGGGATATACTCAATGTCTATTCTGTCTATAAGGGGATAAGGACGGTATGCGGTGGAATTGCGGT
>JBFLZU010000037.1 GCA_040756155.1 Nitrospirota bacterium
CGACTCGATTTTATGTATAACTGTTATTTTTTATAAACTAAGGACCTCTTTATGAGAAATTGTCAGGTCACCCACAAAAGTTGGATTAACTTAAGAAGTATTTTGGGACAGCCTGACGGTTCTATTTAATTGACAGTAAAGATAAAAGATGATAGATTTATCATATGCCGAAGACAGCAAGCATAGTACCAAAGGAATATGTATATCACATTCTAACAAAGGGGAATAGCCGAGGAGAAAATAGAACCGTCCCATTTTTACCATTCTAAGGAGAAATTCCGATATGGGTCTTTTGGAACAAACATTAAAGGAGATCAAACCAGTTAATTACTCAAAGGCAGAGGCAATCCAGAAGAGGCTCGATAACCTCACAAAACCACCGGGCTCTTTAGGTAGACTCGAAGAGCTTGCAAAGAGATACTGCCTTATTACAGGAAAGGAAAGACCATTAATAAGAAAAAAGGTCATCTTTACATTTGCAGCTGACCACGGTGTAACTGAGGAAGGTGTGAGCGCCTACCCAAAGGAGGTCACCGCCCAGATGGTTTTTAACTTTTTGAGGGGAGGTGCGGGGATAAATGTCCTTGCAAGGCATGTGGGCGCAGAGATAGTCGTAATAGATATTGGTGTAGACTACGATTTTAGCGATACCCCAGGATTGATTAAAAAGAAAGTCGCCAGAGGCACAGGAAACATAGCACTCGGATCTGCAATGGATAGGGATGTAGCGATTAATGCCATAGAGGTAGGCATAGAACTGGCACAAGAACATAAAGATGCCGACATTGTTGGCACAGGAGATATGGGTATTGGTAACACAACACCATCAAGTGCCATAACAGCAGTAATTACAGGCAAGCCTGTTGAAAAGGTAACAGGCAGGGGAACTGGGATTAATGATCTCTCTTTTTTGAATAAGGTTGAGGTAATAAAGCGGGCTATAAACAAAAACAGGCCTGATGCTCAAGATCCATTGGATGTCCTGAGCAAGATTGGTGGACTCGAGATAGCAGGTATCGCGGGGATCGTTATTGGTGCTGCGGCTAATAGGATCCCTGTTGTTATAGATGGCTTTATATCCTCCGTTGGGGCACTAATTGCTGCAGAGATGAAGTTAGAGGTGAAGGACTACATCATAGCCTCACACAGATCAGTAGAGGCAGGACACAGTGCAATCCTTGAGAGGTTAGGGCAAAATCCATTACTCAATTTAGATATGAGACTTGGAGAGGGGACTGGAGCAGCACTCGGCATAGGCATCATTGAAGCAGCGGTAAAGATACTCATGGAGATGGCGACATTCGATGAAGCAGGTGTCAGCCATGTATAACACGAGAAAAAGAGGGGCGACCTGAAAGGTCGCCCCTGCAATTAGGATATTTTAAATCTCTATAGATCTTACATCTCATTGACTGTAATCGCCTGATTCGGACATGCCTCAACACAGCTCATACAGCCAACACATTCATCAGGATTTACAGGATTAGACTTGTTGTCATTTAACTCAAATACCGCCGTTGGACAGACATTAATACACTCCTCACATCCATCACATTTATCATGGTCAACATTAACTATATACATTGTTATCTTCTACCCTCCTTTAAGATACATTTTAATTTCAATTTTAAACGATTCAATCTATAAATGTCTATGATAATAATCACAATCTATCCTACGCAATCTCCTCCTTGACTGAGACAGCTACCTTGTAAAGTATCGTGAGTATCAAGAATCCGATTGCCCATACTCCAAGGGTGATTAAGGTTTCAGGCATCGTAGGCCAATACTCCGTTATCTTTTCTAAAGGATTCGGTATAAATCCACCCACAACCAAACCAAATCCCTTATCAATCCATAAAGAAATGAATATTGACGCAGAAGCCATCGATAGGGTTCTTTCGTTTTTTCGTGTTGCTGGATTAATCAAAAGGACGAGAGATACCACTGCAAGGATGTTGGATATCCACATCATAGGAACGAGCTTTCCATATCCTTCCAGACCGGCATGGAGATACTGGAAGGTATGCATATGCCCCGGTATGTTACTGTAGAAGGCGGTGAAGAGTTCAAATCCGAGGAAAAGTACATTTAAAATCATGGTATAAGTGATAATCTTTCCCAGTGTTTGAATAGCCTCTCTGCCTGGATCGAATTTTGTGAACCCTCTTACAATCAGACACAGGATGATAATAAGGGCCGGTCCTGAAGCAAATGCTGAGGCAAGAAAACGGACTGCCATAATCGCTGTCAACCAGAAATGTCTTCCTGGAAGTCCAGAGTACAGGAATGCCGTTACTATGTGAATGCTGGGTGCCCAGGCGATTGATAGATATATCAAAGGCTTTAACCAATCTGGTGGTGGTGATGCTTTACGCTCAGCACCCAGGACTGTCCAGCCGATCACGATGTTAAGCAGGAGATAACCACTTAAAACAACAGCATCCCAGAACATGACAGAATTAGGCGTTGGATACAATAAAACATTAAGGATCCTGAAGGGCTGACCGAGATCTACAAAGATAAACAAAAGACACATTGTGACAGAAGCAACAGCCAGAAATTCTCCAAGAACTGTAATCCTTCCAAATTGCTTGTAGTTATGAAGATAGTAAGGTAAGACCACTATAACTGCTGAAGCTGCAACACCTACAAGGAGGGTAAACTGACCTATATAAAAACCCCATGAAACATCCCTGCTCATGCCTGTTATCCCTAAACCATAACTAAGTTGCTTGAGGTAGAAAATAAAACCTATTCCCGACATAACAAGCAAAGAGAATACCCATATCCAGTATCTCCGACTTCCGGTTAGCGCCTTTTCAAGCATTGTTACTACCCCCTATTACATAGAAAACACTGGGCTGTGTCCCGAGCTCAGATTTACGTCGAATGGTGTAACATGAGCTGAGAATCTTCCTGACCTCTGAGTTTGGGTCTTTTAGGTCACCAAAAACCAATGCCTTATTATCTTTGCACGCCTCCACGCAGGCCGGGATAAGACCCTTGGCGAGTCTCTCGTAGCAGAAATTGCATTTTTCCACAACACCTATCGTCCTTGTTGGAAATTCCTTATTCTCTTCCTTGATAAAAGGCCTCGGGTCTCTCCAGTTGAAGCTTCTTGCTCCAAATGGACAAGCAGCCATACAGAACCTGCACCCAATACAGCGATGAAAGTCCATCATTACGATTCCATCTTCTCTTTTAAATGTAGCCTTTGTAGGACACACCCTTACACAAGGGGGGTTATCACAGTGATTGCAAAGTATCATAAAGGGTTTATGTTTTATACCCCCTTCCATGTATTCATGTTCCTGTCCAGGGAATGCGTGCGAAAATGTGTCGGTCCATATCCATTTGACCTCATCCTTTGGATTACCGAAATCAGGAACATTGTGGATACGATGGCAGGCATCAATGACCCTTTTATAATCATTATCTATTTTGAACTTACTGACATCGACGACCATTGCCCATCTTTTTGCTACCAAAGCTTCAGGACTCGGCGAAACCTGCGAAGCCTCCAACTCGTCTCTCCAGAGCGCTTTGATTGTGGTCGTGCCCCCAAGCCCCACTATTGTAGAAATTCCTGCTATCTTTAAGAATTGTCTCCTATTAATACTCATGTTCCCTTCTCCTTCGGTGCGATATGACAATCCCAGCAATAAGGTTTTACTGCCACATAATTGTGACATTGATCACAAAAATTTTTCTTGTTAGAATGGCAGTTCATGCAAGTATTTTGAAGACTCATTACAAACTTCTTCCTGTCAGTGCTCACATACATCCTGTTGCCATCGCGGACAACTGAATCCCTCCACTCATTCAGCAATTTCATGTGCTCGGTTCTCATAAATGCCTTTGGCTCTACGCATCGTCTCTCCTTTTCTGGTAATTTTTGAATCTCAGGGGTATCGAGTTTTGGTTCCGGTTTAGAAATGGCTTTCCCTATATTATTGTAGAAAGGAAATGTTACCAAAATGACAAAGATAATAAGTCCCGTGATGATTTTACCAGTGTCATACATCTTCCTTGGCCTCCTTCCCAGGAAGGGGGTCACCACGCAAATCAGTTGTTCTCTCCTTTTCTCCCTTCATCACTAATGCGTTAGCCACCAACTCATGAAGCCCACAGACACGTACGCCGGGAACCCAGTAATCCATCAGGGGTGGAAGGGCTGCCCTATCAATCGCACACATGGCGGCTAGCATATTCACCCCGTATTTCTCGTGGACATACTTCACGGCGTTTGCTCTGGGGAAACCTCCCCTCATCCTCAATTCCATATTTTCCCCTGCATTCAAGCCGGAGCCACTGCCACAGCAGAAGGTCTTCTCCCTTATAGTGTTCTCTGGCATCTCATAGAAATAGTTGCACACATTCTTGATAATATACCGTGGCTCCTCGAAGATTCCCATACCCCTTGCGGTGTTACAGGAGTCATGCCATGTCACCTTCAGGTGATCGTTTCGGCTCGGGTCAAGTTTTAGTTTGCCATGTCTGATGAGGTCAGCAGTAAATTCAGCAATGTGGACTGCCTTTGTGGATTTTGCATTCTCGAATTTCGTGCCTGTAGTAGGGGAGACTGGCTCTTCAAGGAAATCTGCAGGTCCGTGCCAGGTATCTAAATACTGATGGAAAAGCCTCCACTGGTGGCCACATTCTCCTCCGATGATCCATTTCACCTTTAACCTTTTGGCTTCAGAATAAACCTTGTAGTAGAGCCTTTTAGCAGTCTCATTTGAGGTGAAAAAGCCGAAGTTTCCACCCTCAGAAGCGTATGTGCTCCATGTGTAGTCGAGTCCAATTTCATGGAAAAGCATCAGAATGCCCATAGCAGTGTAATTACCAGGGTCACCAAAGATATCTCCAGAAGGATTAACAAGGAGAATCTCTGCACCCTTTCTGTTGAATGTCGGTTCAATCTTGATCCCTGTTATAGTCTCTACATCGTCTAATAAGAATTCAATATTACTTTTAACTGTATGTGGCTCAAGGCCAAGGTGATTCCCCGTCCTGTAACTATTTGAAACAGGACCCATTATCCAGTCAGTGTTACAACCCAATAGGTTGATAAGTTCCCTTCCCATAAGTGTTATTTCAGCCGTATCAATGCCATAAGGACAGAAGGCCGAACATCGACGACACTCAGTGCACTGAAAAAAATAGTACCACCACTCCTTCAGCACATTATAAGTAAGTTCTCTTGCCCCAGCAAGCCTGCCCAGGTGCTTTCCTGATGCTGTAAAATACTTTCTATATACCGATCTCAGCAGCTCAGCCCTAAGAACAGGCATATTCTTGGGATCTCCAGAACCGACGAAGAAGTGGCACTTGTCAGCGCAGGCACCACATCTAACACAGATATCCATAAAAAGCCTGAAAGAGCGATACTTGCGAAGCCGATCATCAATCCCTTCTAAAATTATCTCTCTCCAGTTTTCAGGCAGTTTCCAGTCCTCGTCGGTTGGTTTCCATTCCCTCGGGTTCGGTAAGTCAACGGCTTCAACGTATTTAGGTCTTGTACCATAACACCAGGTACCAGGCTTGAATTCAACAGTGGTATCCATCCACCCCCTCTTAGGAGGTGTATAGTCTATCTTAGAGAGTTCATCTGGTTTGGGAACCTCTACCTTTGCCATATCTTTACTCCTTTTCTACTGGTATCCCCGCCTTTTTCATTTTCTCCCTGAATTCGTCCTCGTACTCCTCGTATGTACGAGCCTTGACAGGGTAATTCCAGGGATTGATGTGTCTAACAATTCGGCTGTTATTCGATAGATTTCGTGTAGGACTGAGGAAAACTCCTCCCATATGAACCAGCTTGCTAAAGGGGAAGTAGGCAAACAGGGTGCTGATGAGAAACAGATGTATGTAGAAGATAATACCGATTCCCTCAGGGATATTAGGATTAAAACTGACCAGTCCCATAGTTAGTTCCTTCACCGCAACAACATCCACTTTAACAAAATAACGCATGAGGACACCTGAAAGAGCTACACCAAAAATCAGAAAGAGGGGAAAGTAATCAGCAGGAAGAGAGATGTATCGCACTTGTGGAATATAAACTCTCCTGAGGAAGAGGTAAGCCACAGCAATCAAAATAACTATATCGGTCATATAGAGTCTCGGAACGCCTATCTGCAAAAATCCATCAATACCCTCAATCAAAGGTATGAAGGGGAGAATAGGCACGGTGAATAATCTAAGGTGTCTGACTAAAATGGTGAGAAACGACCAGTGGAACGCCAGTGCTGCTAACCAGAGCCACTTGTCCGATCCATAAGCAAGTTTAGGTCCATCTCTCAATTCGGTCTTTATGTTCCTGAACAGGGAACGGAAAAGAAGTATTTCAATCGCCATCCTCCCGATTACGCCAAGCGTGCTGGAGGGATTTTCAAGTTTATTCTGCTTGATCCACGGGAGAGATTTTTGTTGTCCACAGGTTGTAGGTATACGGAATGGGACAGGTGAATGCCCCCATTTTACGACACGATAAATAACTCCAACGATGAATGTAACAACAGCCGCATAGGGTATAATAATTCCGAAGAGGAATTGCAATTTTACAACCTTCACCCCTACAAAAACAAACAGAACGAGTATTATAACTGCAAAGAAAGAAAACAAGATTCCCATCTGTTACCTCTCTTTATTTTAAGTTAACAATGTTGTTGCCTTTGAGATTAGGTTCCTGCTCCTGGGTCTCACTTACCAGATTTGCCCTTTGTAAATAGCCTGAAGGTCATATTCTTCACTTCATTTGCCCTAAGCTCGTAAATTTTCTCTCGGCATTTCATATATATATCAAAAGAGAGGAGGGCAAGGTCATCTATTTTAGACTCAAGTGCCAACAACTCCTCAGCGAGCCCTTTTTCCCGTCCTGAATTAAATTCAGGATCGCTTTCCATCTCTTCTCTAATCACTTTCTTTAGTAAGAAGATGAAGGCAATTGCTTGCGAGGGATTAAAATCCTGAACCGCCCTGATTCTGATAATATTGTCAAGGAAGGGAGAAACCCTATCGGAATCCACTTCATTTAGAAGTTCCTCGAAGATATGCTCTATCCCCTGGGAGATCGTGTACCCTACTGGATTAGCAAATCTATTCTTTTGATTTTTCAAAAAGATTGCAGTCTCAGGAGGATAAGTCTCAACTATCATATCGAACCACTTCCTCAGAATAGAGGATTTCTTTTCCAATAGGAGATTCTTAAGCTCCATATCCAGTCTTGGAAACTCCTTGCGGTTTCAGAGTAAGGGAAACCTATAATCAAATAATAATGGGGGAGGGTGAAAAAATGTATCTATGAGTAAGCAAAAATGACCCCTCCCTTCTATATTACAGAATAAAGCAACAAGTAACAGCCATTCTTTATCTTTATTACTTATTACTTCTTATTACTTATCACTAAAGATTATACACACCCTGTTGGTTTGGGGAGTCCTGCTATCTTACATGCCTGTTTTGCAGGGCCTGCAGGGTAAAGCTCATATAAGTATTTAGTGTTACCTTTCTCGGGTCCAAAAGCTTTAGCCATCTCTTTAACAAGTATCTTTATCATCGGTGCAATTTGGTACTGCTTGTAATAGTCTCTGAGGAAGTTTACCACCTCCCAGTGCGCCTCTGTCATCGTAACCCCTTCGAGTCCAGCGATATGTTCGGCTAACTCAGGGCTCCAGTCATCGAGATTTTGAAGATAGCCGTCATCATCAACCTCATATGATTTTCCTTTAAACTCAATAGCTGGCATTTTTATCCTCCTTTCTCTTTTTTAATCTGATTGAATTTGTTGAATGGTAAAAATACTAATATATATAAATCTAATAAGTCAACTAAAAAATTGAGATTTTCTCAGCAATAGAACTAACAATGCATCTATGCTGTCAATTAGCTGTTTAAACATCCCTCCATACCGTTTTGAACTGGAGAAAAGCTCTTCACGACGAGACTGAATACCTGTACCCTCATCTCTTTCGATATTTAATAGTCCATAATTCATGGCATATTTTTCCTCGATTAAGAGCTCCTTTGCCTTAATTAAGAATCTATGTAATATCTTCTCTACAACCTTCATCTTTTTTATTATATTTATATTATCTTCCTCGATGTCGAAAAAAGCTGACAGCTGGATTAATCGAGAGAGTTCACTAAGGAGTATAAACAGGGTACAATATTCAAACCCTCGAATACCCCTTCTCCACTGTAGCATCCAGTGATTTCTCCAGTACCATAGAAGATTTCTCTCTCCAAATGCGATAAGTTCTCTAACGGACATCTCCATCTCTTGTGCCAGATCGAGTATCTCAGGGGTTATCCTGATTTTTAATTCCTTGTTTGGAAGATGTATCCCATCTATAGTATAGAGTTTTTTGCCTGATTTAGCAGGCAGTAGGTATTGCCAGAGATTAAAGAGTACTCGATTCCCCACTGAGTCATCGGGGGTATCAAAGTGAATCAGCGAGAGGATAATCTTTCCACTACCATATTTCCCTTCCAGTACAGCTGGTTCTCCTTGTAGAAGAAATGGGTTTAATCTGATGCCATAGCTATCCTCCCATCTTTTCCAGTTGTCTCCATACCTATTGATATCAGAGACGCATAGGTCTGAAACAAAAAAGTCCGATTCAGGCAGATTATAACAGGCTAAAACACTTACCTTATCCTGTCTTGTGATAGAAAACTGTGAGGGCCACCAGACATAAAATGCAAGGGGCTTTGGAATTCCTCTCCAGAGTGGATGTCGACGGTATTTTGAATATACCTGAATCTTCCCACTAAAATTTGGGGTTCTTTCACGGGTTCTTTTCCTTGTTACTGGCAGGAGGGATAATCCATTCTCTACCTCAAGGGCTAAACCTGCTCCTCCACAAAACCCAAGATAGCTGCCACCATCCTCAACAAACTTACGGATAGCCTTCTTGCCATCTTCTCCAAGTGCGTTGCTTTTATCAGTTGCCCAACCTCCAGGAACAAAAAGCATTTCATAGTCTGATAGCATTCCTGATTTAACATCCCCTGCTGTAATCAGGTCAAAATGGAGAGATAAACCTCTCAGCACCCTAAAAGAGATTACACCCCAGAGAAAGGATTCATCCCATAGAAAAGCAACTCGCCTGCTTTTCAGGTTTTCTTGGCATGCTATTTTCTTTTCACTTTTTTCTTCCAACTTTCAACCTTTAAGTTCTCTCTTTTCTCCCTGTAAGACAGAGCTCGATTTATAACTCCGTCTGTCCACTCCCTTGTGCCGAGGGCATGCATGTGCGTGTAAGTTGCAAGAACATTCTTATAGACTATACCGTCTCTTTTACCGTCTAAACCGTTGCCGCGTTTCATACGGAAGACGGTATTAATCTCATCTTCCTGACAGTTCAAAACACGAGAGTAATGAAATTCATGCCCTTTAAGTGTGCGACCAACAGCAAAATATGGATTAGATTTTTCTACTTCAACGACTGAATAGCCATGTGCTTGGGGTCTCTTTTCTAAACCAAAAACAACAGGCAAAATACCAGCCATCGGATATGTTTTATCCTCTACCACCAGACTCTCACCAAGATACATTAAACCACCACATTCTGCATAAACAGGCAGTCCTTTCTCTACTGCCTGACGCAGAGAATCTCTAAAGTTATCATTCCCTGCCAGTGTTATGGCATGAGTCTCAGGAAAACCACCACCTATATAAAGGGCATCCAATTCTGGCAGTTCTTTTTCTATCAGGGCACTAATCTCTACTAATTTAGCGCCTCTCTTTTCAAGCTCCTCAAAGTTTTCAGGGTAGTAAAATTGGAAGGCAGAATCTCTTATAACACCGATCTTAAGGGATGAGTCCACAGTTAGTTCGGAGTTCAGAGTTCGGAGTCTCTCCCCCACCCCTGCCTTCCCCCTCGAGGGGGGAGGGTTAGGGAAGGGGTGGATTTCGGAATTAAAATCCATATTCCACATTCCGCATTCCACATTCGATAGCGTGGGTGCTTCATTAGCAATCTTCCATATGCCGTTTAAATCAAGATATTTCTCAGCTATCTCGGTCATGGAAGCCATTGCCTTTTCTACCTGAGGATGTTCCTGATAAGGAGTTAATCCCATGTGTCTCTCAGGAAATGTTTTCTCTTTTAATCTCGGGACAGCACCTACTACAGGTAGTCCACAATAATGCTCTATCGTAGAACGCAGTAATGACTCATGTCTATTACCAGCGACACAGTTTAAAATTACTCCTCTGATATCCACATCAGGGTCAAATTTCTGACATCCTGTAATCATAGCTGCAGCAGTTCGCGTGGTCTTGCATGAATCTATAACCAGCAAAACAGGTGAATAGATTAATTTGGCGAGTTCAGCGGTGCTGAAGGTTCCCTCCATATCAACACCATCATATAATCCCCTGTTACCTTCAATCACAGCACATTGCGAAGCCCTCGAATGGAATAAAAAAGAACGGAGAACCGCCCTCTTATCCATAATGAAAAGGTCCAGATTATAGCATGGATGCCCTGCTGCATATGCAAGCCATCCTGCATCGATATAATCCGGACCTTTTTTAAAGGGGACGGTATTAATTCCCCTTTTTCTCAATCCTGAGATGAGGGCAACAGTGAGGATCGTTTTACCCGACCCTCCTCGCAGCCCTCCTAAAACTACCCTTGGAATTTGACTCATTGAACATACGAAGCCAGTGTCAGTCGCCAGTGTCAAGTAAAGACTTTTCCCTGCCACTGTTCATCAATCACTGATTTAAATGAGACCTTTTTCTCTGAGATACTCTTCGCTGGGGATCTCTACAGAGCTGGCACCACCCGTATAAGAATACATCAATCTTCCCACATCTATCATTTCCCTTAATGCCTTCTTTATTGTCTCTTTGTCCAGACCTGTCTCTTCAGCTACGCCATTAATAACATCTTTCTCTTTTAGTTTCTTCTTCCCCTTAAATTTTTCTACATAAGCAAAAATCTTATCTTTTAACTCTTCCTTCTCCATTCTTCCCCCTCACCACTTAAAGGTCGCAGCGGTTCTGAATGTCTCCCTTGCGAATGTAAAGTCATCTATATGCTGGAATGTGAATTCAATACCTGTTAGTTTGAAGAACTTTTCCCATCCAATCCTCTCTATCCACTCCCCAACCCTTTCATGTTTCTTTGCATGCTTGGCATAGGTCTCAAGAATGTTCTTTATTGCAGCAACAACCTTTGGCCATCTTGGAGGGTCATTGTAAAAGAATGGAATGGCGAGCTTTGAAAATTTCGGATCGCTCCTCAGGTTTCCTACCTTCCCCCCTACCACTATCGCAACACCATCATTCTCAGGGTTATGGATATCTATAGCAGGGCAGACAGTAAAGCAGTTTCCGCAATACATACACCTATCGGGGTTGATCTTAACGCTCTTCTTTGCTGGATCAGGGCTGATAGCATGTGTTGGACAGGATGCTATGGTTGTAGGGAGTTCGCACATATTCACAAATTTTTCATGGTCAACAGGTGGCACTGCTCTGTGGACAGCCACGACGGCTATGTCAGAGCAGTGAACAGCACCACACATATTAACACAGCATGCGAGTGCAAGTCTTACCCTGTTAGGGAGTTCCTTTGTTGTAAAATAATCGTAGAGTTCATCCATTATCGCCTTCACAAGACCAGAAGCATCAGTACAGGCGCTATGACAGTGAACCCAGCCCTGAGTGTGAACAACATTACTAACCCTTGGTCCTATACCTCCGATGGTGTAACCCTTCTCTTCAAGTTCCTTCTGAAGTGGTTCAATCTTCTTTTTATCTGATACAAGAAACTCTACATTGTTTCTCGATGTAAAACGGAGATACCCATCGCAGTATTTATCTGCTATATCACTGATCTCACGGATAAAATCGGTGCTTATAAGTCTTGGTGATGCAACCCTTACAGTATAAATCTCATCCCCGCTTTCTGCAACATGCACCATTGTGCCAGGACTAAGCACCTCGTGATATCTCCATTTGCCATAATTCTTCTTGATTACAGGTGGTAAAAACTGTTCATAATGGGGTGGCCCTATGTCTGTCCTTCTCTGTGGTAATGCCATCTTTTATTCCCTCCCTTTCCCCCTCACCTAATCGTTCGACTGAGCGTTCGACTGAGCTCACGACGAAGTCCTCTCCCCTCAGGGGAGAGGGAGGGTGAGGGGATTGGTTTATTTTAAATCAGATTCAGCCCAGAAGTAAAATGGATCTCTCCTCGGTTCTTTTACCATCTGTGGAACCGGCGGTAGCCCCACATACTCGAGGAATGACCTCATACCAATGCGTTCAATCAATTCACCAATCCTTTCCCTGGGTTTACCGTTTTCATCCCACCACTCTAACATTTTCCGGATAAGATCCTTAAGCTCGGTATAAGGAGGCTCAAGTTTCATAAATGGGACAATGACCCAAGACATCATGGAGCCCACAACAATCGGAGCCTTACTTCCGAGAAGAATGGTTGCACCTTTTTCATCACCAGGTTTAAGAGCCTTTGTCATCTTTGCTATACAATGCATGCATCTGTTACAGTCCTCGTTATTTATCTTTAGTTCTTTCCCATCATAACTTATACACTCAGTCGGACACATATCTACAATCTCTGCATTGATGTCCATCCCATTCTTTGCATATTTTTTAACCTCACCCTGATCTATCTTAATATCACCTTTCCATGTCCCTATAATGGATACATCCGCACGTGCAATAGAGGCGACACAGTCAACAGCACAGCCCGCTGTCTTTATCTTGAACTTATATGGGAATGCTGGTCTGTGAAGCTCATCCTGAAATCCCTGTGTAAGACTATAAGTAATATCGAGGGTATCTATATTTGCCCATTCACATCTGGCAGGTCCAACACAACAGCTCGGTGTCCTCATAGCAGAGCCAGAACCACCAAGGTCCCATCCGCGTGATGAAAGCTCAGCAAAAACAGCCTCCAAGTTTTCTGTCCTTGTGCCTAAAAGGATAATATCTCCTGTTGAACCATGAAAGTTTGTAAGTCCACTTCCATATTTATCCCAGACATCGCATATCTCTCTTAATGCCTTTGTTGTATAGAACCAACCACTGGGCTGGTTTACTCTTACAGTATGGAAATGAGCCACCTTAGGAAACTCCCCAGGTAAAGAAGAGTATCTACCTATAACTCCACCTCCATAACCAAGAACCCCTACAATACCACCATGTTTCCAATAACCACGTTTGGTTCTGTAAGACTTCTCAAGCTGACCCAATTCATCTGCAGCCATTTCACTTTTCACCGCAGCCTTTTTTATTTCCTTAACAAAGCTTGGCCACGGACCTTTCTCCAGTTCGTCAAGCAATGGCGTTTCGTATTTTTTCTCCATTTTTCCTCCTTTCCTCCTTTCAGGATTTATATTTTCCAAAACCAATGATAAAAGACGAGATTGCTTCGCTAATGCCCGCAATGACACCTTTTTCTGTCATTGCGAGGAGTGAAGCGACGAAGCAATCTCAAGTAGTTTAAAAAAACATCAGATGGTCGTTTGTTTCCATCTCTTTCAGTATCTCATTAAAAGGAACCACATTGATTGTGACCTCTGCACCCATATCACTCGCATCTATCAATCTGTCCTCTTTTATCCCTAATATCTCAAGGTCTTCCTTACATACCAGGACCTTCGTGTCGGTCAGAAGCATATTTTTTACATGAGTCTCGTTACTTGTTATACCATAAGAATCCATTGATTTTTGTTCTTTAACACAATTAAGTATCCCATCACCGACAAATGCTACTGTAGGCACAACATCTTCATCTATATGTATCCCGGTTACTCCACTTGCAAGTGAATGGGTTAATCCAAGTTTTGGACATTCACTCTTGTAGGGTGGTCTTTGAATTATGAACATTATTTTATTCTTCAACTCTCCCATCACTCAACTCCTATATGGATGACCCTATCACTCTGGGCAGCCTTGGCTAAATACCAGTCCATACTGGCACGGTTAATTCCTGCTATCATGTCTTCTTTGTGTATCCCCCGTGCCTGATTACATGCTTCACAGGAGACCACTGCAAGCCCTTTCTCGATAAGGGCCCTAAGGGTTTTGTCGAGGTAGTTATAGTCCTTAAATTCCTTCTGCTTATCTTTTGCAATGGTCGTGGCATTGCTTGAGAGCCAGAAATTTACTGTATGACCTTTATTTATGGCTGCCTGGGCAAGCCTGACAGCGAAGTCAAGATCCATTGAACCAACGAGGGAAGAGAAAACGCCAATAGTTAAAACTCCCATATCATCCTCCTAAAGCCATGCAAGTTTTTCATATTTATCCATAATTAGATCTACCAGATCATCGTATGTAATTACCTTCACCCTTCTATCTACTTCACCTTCATTGAATCCTCTTGTCTGGAGATCCTCCTTAAGGACGTAAAAGGTTGCATTCTTCTCCAGGACAGGAGAAGGTTTCCCATTTTCTTTGAGGACAGCATGATAAACGCCATTACTCACGAGGAAAACACCCAACTCTTTAGCTGTCAGTCGCTGGTAGAATCCTTCCAGTCCCCTCAGGTCATTGTAAAATACT
This sequence comes from Nitrospirota bacterium, assembly GCA_040756155.1. NCBI lineage: Bacteria > Pseudomonadati > Nitrospirota > Nitrospirota bacterium. The sequence continues at coordinate 14,558 of JBFLZU010000037.1, forward strand.
CCCAATCCCATTCAATCACCTCCTCACGGGAACTCCAAAGAAATCTTGTACTTTTTTATCATTATTTCTATCATTGTTTCATTTGCTTGTCAAATAAAATATCTTTATTGAATGGGGGTTTACTTCTCTTTTTTGTTATTTACACCTTCTTGTTTCTTTTCAGGAAGTTGTTTTTTCTCCATGGGTTCTTTCTTTTCATTTGTAAGCGACTTAAAGACATCTTCATTTACGGTTATCTTTGCATTTTTCTTAAGATCGGCTAACCATGTTTCAAAAGCCTCTTTCTGCTTTGCCCTTGATAGCTTCTGCCTGAGGGCATCGGAAACTATAGAAAATTCTAAAGGTTTCCCTGCCTTTTTGTCTGTCAGCTTTATCAGATGGTAGCCGTACTGTGTCTTTATAATATCACTAACCTCACCTACCTTTAAATTAAATGCAGCTTGCTCAAATTCTGGTATCATCTGACCACGACCGAATAACCCAATATCTCCTCCCCTTTTAGCAGTTTCTCTGTCCTGTGAGAATTTGACTGCAAGCTTAGCAAAATCTTCTCCTTTTCGTAGTCTTTCCTTGATCTTTTTAGCTTCAGCCTCTGTGCCGACCAGTATGTGACTTGCCCTTACCTTACCGTTTGCCTTGAATTCATCCGGGTGAGTATCATAATACTTTTTAACATCTTCATCCTTTATTGAGACCTTTGCCTCTATCTCCCTCTGAAGCACAATGTCGAGCAACGCAGCCTTTTTGAAATCTTCGACCCTTGCTATATAATCTTTGTCTTTGTCCAGACCCTGCTTCATCGCCTCTTTGTAAATCAACTCTTTATTTACCAGTTCCTCAAGAAAACGTCTTTTACCCTCTGGTGTGGATAACAATGGTTTAGCAAAATCAGGGATCTGCTCAAACTGTTTTTTGAATTCCTCCACTGTTATCTTTGTCCCGTTGACCTCAGCAACAACCGCTCCCCTTGCGCCCTTCTCACCCTTCAGTTTATCACAACCAGAAATGGCGATGGTTAAAATTAAAAGAATTATTGTCAAGCTGAATACAGTCATCCTTACATGGCTTTGTAGATATTTCATTTTTATATACCCCCTATTATTGCCCTAAGCCTTATAACACACTTAAAGAAGTTCTTGCAAGTAATTTTTAATCTCTCTATAGAGCCAATCCCAACCACAGATTACTTCGGGATCTTCGATTCCTGTTTCTATCTCAATCGTATATTCGGAGCTAAATTTCAGTCTCTTTTCTAATTTCTCCCATAACAGAAATATCTTATCGGAAGGAACTTCTGTGTCTTTATCAAAACTCAGCCGTACCTTATCTTTGTTGTATTCTATTCTGCAGACCATAAGCCTCTTCGCCAGTATCTTTATATCCATGGCCTCAAGGAGTGATGATACCTCTGCAGGTATTCTCCCGTATCGGTCATTTAGTTCTTCCTTGATATGAATTAGATCCTCTATATCCTGTGCTGATGCAATCCTTTTATAAAAAATAAGTCGCTGACCTGCATCAGGGATATATTCTTCAGGGATAAAAGCAGATACTTTAAGATCGATAATTGTTTCTACCTCAGGGGCTACCTTTTCACCTCTTAGTTCCAGAATTGTCTTTTCAAGTAACTGTAAGTAAAGGTCAAAACCGAGTGCATCTATATAGCCTGACTGTTCCCTGCCAAGGATATTACCAGCCCCTCGTATTTCAAGGTCTCTCAATGCAAGCCTGAACCCCGCACCAAGCTCTGAGAGTTCTTCGATAGCCTTCAGTCTTTTTCTCGCTTCCTCTGTTATAATCTTCTCACCCGGTATCAGTAAGTAGGCATAACCCTTTTCTTTTGACCTTCCGACCCGCCCGCGAAGTTGGTAGAGTTCAGCAAGTCCAAATTTATCTGCTCTGTTAACTATGATTGTATTTACTGATGGTATATCAAGCCCTGACTCTATTATTGCTGTGGATATCAGAAGGTCTATCTCTTTTCTTAGAAAGACCAGCATAACATCCTCGAGTTTCCGTTCATTCATCCTTCCATGTACTACAGCCATTCTTACCTCCGGCACGATACCTTTTAAGTAATCCTCTATCCTCTTGATGTTATGAATCCTGTTGTGCACAAAGAAGACCTGTCCACCCCTCTGCACTTCCTTGAGAATCGCCTCCCTGATAACAGCAGGGCTGAATCTCGCTATAACTGTCTCTACCGCCTTTCTGTCTGGTGGCGGGGTGTCTATTATGCTCATGTCTCTAACACCTGAAAGTGCCATATTGAGTGTCCTCGGGATAGGTGTAGCGGTGAGTGTAAGGACATCTATATTCTTTCTAAGATTTTTTAGCATTTCTTTGTGCGTGACCCCGAATCTATGTTCTTCGTCTATGATAACAAGTCCAAGATTCTTAAAAACAACATCCTTCTGAAGAATTCTGTGTGTTCCAATAATTATATCAATCATACCATGTCTTAAAGCAGAGATCATCTCTGACTGTTGTTTCTTTGTTTTAAGCCTGCTTAATGATTCTATTTTTACAGGAAACTGTGAAAATCTTTCCCTGAATGTATTATAATGCTGTTCTGATAGAAGGGTTGTTGGAACAATGACTGCTACCTGTTTTCCATCGTACACAGCCTTGAATGCTGCTCGGGCAGCAACCTCTGTCTTCCCGTAGCCCACATCTCCGCATACAAGCCTATCCATAGGCTTCTGGCTCTCCATATCCTTTTTTGTCTCTTCTATAACGGTTATCTGATCTGGGGTCTCTTCATAGATGAATGATGCATCGAACTCTTTATGAAGGTAGTTATCCTCGGAGAATGCATAACCATCGAGAACCTCTCTACAGGCATAAAGCTCAAGTAGTTCACCTGCGATCTCTGCCATCTCCTTTTTAATCCTTGCCTTTGTCCTCTCCCACGAAGCGACTCCAAGTCTGTCTAATTTCGGGGCAGTGCCTTCTGAACCTATATATTTCTGTACCCTGTCAACACCCTCAAGGGGAACATATAGCCTGTCGCTACCTGCATATTCTATCAGCATAAAATCAGACTCGTAAGGACAAGCACCACCAACCCTTAATCTCTTTAACCCCATATACCTTCCAATACCATGATCAACATGAACAACATAATCGCCTCCCTTGAGGTCTTCTATGGTTGAGAGAAAAGAACTTGTTTTAACTCTTCTGGGGATCGCCTTCCTTATCTTCTCTCCAAATATATCATTCTCTGTTACTATCACAATCCCTGCATCAGCAAAAATAAATCCTCCAGAAAGTCTTCCATGCATTAACTCGCAGAATATGCCATACTCCATGAAGATATCTCTTATTCTTGTAATCTGTTTTTCTGTATGGCAGACTACTATTACTCTGTAATGCCTGAGCCATTCCTTTATTTTTTCGCAGAAGACAGAAATTCGTGACGGCACCCTACTCTCCCCAAAAAAATCGCAAAAATTTTTTGGGGTACCCCTTAGTCCCTGACTTTCTATAGATTCAGTGTTAAAATGAATATGTATCCCTTCCTCATGCGAAGTTCCAAGAAGTTCAATAGAAATAACGGTAAAATGTGAAGTATAAGGTGTAAGATGTGAAATAAAATCAGAAAGTTCATCAAAGACTACAAGTGTATCGCTGCTGATATAATCAAATATAGTTGAATCATTGCGAGAGGTGGTCACAGTGCCTGATTCTAAATCTAAAGGTGGTATTACACACCTATCAACAAATCCTTTCGACCTCTGGTCACTAACATCAAAATCCCTGATGGATTCTACATTATCTCCGAAGAGTTCAATCCTGCAGGGATATTCGTGGTATGGGGGAAACACATCTATTATATTACCTCTGATACTGAATTCACCTGTCTCGGTTACAAGAGGAACGCTCCTGTAACCGAGCTCTATAAGCCTCAGTCCTATTTCATCTCTGCTTATGTTATCAGATACTGCCACCGTAATTGTTTGCTTGAGAATCATATCCTTCGAAGGAAAGCAAGATTCCAGCACCTCTGAGGCAGCAAATAATGCAAGGTGTTCTCCTTTAGCCAATCTGTATAGGATGGCTACCTTTGAGGAATCTGTTGATAGCAAGAAGGCTGTTTTTTGTGTGTCATTAAAAAGCATTTTCTTGAAAAAGACAAAGTCTTGAGCCAACTTCTCTGTCTTTTCTATAGAGTCTGCTATAATAAGCAGAGGTGCCTCTAAGTGTGCAAGAAAATATGCCTTTGTGGAACTCCATAATCCACTGATGGTTATCCTTTTTTCACCTTTATTTAGAAGATTGATGGCGGGGGAAAACACTATTCCGGATATGGGTTTCATAGACTAATTATAATTTAAAAAATCAGGAGAACTCAAGAGTTAGGAAATTAATTGACACGGATAAGAGTATTTGATAGCATTTTTCTACGTACG
>JBFLZU010000038.1 GCA_040756155.1 Nitrospirota bacterium
TAAGAAAAAAATGAATACGCCTTTCATCTATGTGAGACATAAAGCACCTCGGATAGTATTCCTTCAGACTCTCTATATTTCATCGAAAATCTCTCAATAAAGTCACCTCTGAGATCGAAGTCTTTATCAACAAGCAAAAGACCATTTAACGCATCCTTTAGATAAAATAGGGCAAATGCGTCATCACTCCTAATAAGATCATTTATAACCTTCACATCGAATGTATCAGGTGGGATGTTTGTCACCCTCGATAGTTCAACCTTAAGGTCGCTCGGAAGGGGGAAAAATGAGGAGCTATCCTCGACCTTTGCATAAATAGCTATATCTATATCACTTGGTATATCTGATGACAAAGAACTCCCGTAAAGATAAGCAAAGACGACCCTCTCATCCGTTAGTAAAATATTTTTGATATTATTAATAATCTCAGATTTCAAAATACCCCCTTTTGTTTATTATAGCCTCTTCTACAGAAAATAACCACAATAGATTTGCATAATTACCACTTTACAAATATACATTATCTTTGATACCCTTATAAAGCAAAGGTTTTCTTTATTATATGAGAGGGGAGGTCTCCTGAATGAAAAAGGTAGAGGCAATTATAAAACCATTTAAATTGGATGAGGTTAAGGATGCACTTAATAATATAGGTGTTCAGGGTATAACCGTCACAGAAGTCAGGGGATTTGGCAGACAGAAGGGACATACGGAGTTTTACAGGGGAGCTGAATATGTGGTTGATTTCCTGCCAAAGGTAAAGTTAGAGATTGTAACTCCTGATGATATGGTGCCCCGCATTATCGAGACCATAGAGAATGTAGCCAGAACAGGTCGTATAGGTGACGGGAAAATATTTGTGACCTCCGTTGAAGAGGTAATAAGGATAAGGACTGGCGAAAAGGGTGAGTCAGCGATATAGAAGGTAACCCTCACACCTATGCATAGGTGTGAGGGTAAAATTATGAAAAAAGAAGACATATTACATTTTAAGAATCTTGAGTTAGCCACGCTTTATGAAATAAGTAAGATTCTGGGTTCTTCCCTTGACATAAAGAGAAACCTGAATTCTTCCATGAAGATACTCTCTGATTTTATGGGTATGAGGAGAGGCACTGTTACTCTCCTTGATACCGAGACAAATGAGCTTACTATAGTCTCGGCGTATGGACTTACAAAGGATGAGATAAAGAGGGGCAGATATAAGATAGGTGAGGGTATCGTTGGCAGGGCCGTCAAGACAGGCTATCCTGTTATTATTCCTGATGTTGGTAAAGAGCCACTCTTTCTGGACAGGACAAGATCCCGTGGAGATATAAAAAGGGAGAATATATCTTTTCTGTGCGTCCCTATAAAGGTGAAAGGTGAGATATTGGGCGTCTTGAGTGCAGATAGACTTTTTGCAGATAAAAGGATATCCTTTGAGGAGGATATAAGGGTATTGAGTATAGTTGCTTCCCTTATCGGTCAGGCGCTGAAACTAAGCCAGATAGTCCAGAGGGAGAAAGAGGAACTTATCGAAGAGAAAGAAAGGCTCAGCCAGGAACTGAAGGGAAGATACCGAATTGATAACATAATCGGGCAGTCTGAGAGGATGCAAGAGGTCTTTGAAACGGTTTACAGGGTTGCAGGGAGCAAGGCAACAATCCTTATCCGTGGAGAAAGTGGAACAGGAAAGGAGCTAATTGCAAAGGCGATTCATTACAATAGTGAACGGGCGAATAAACCTTTTGTGAAGATTAACTGTGCTGCTCTACCAGAGACTCTGCTGGAGAGTGAGCTTTTTGGACATGAAAAGGGTGCCTTTACAGGTGCGATGTTTGAACGAAAGGGACGCTTTGAGATAGCAGATGGTGGCACATTATTTCTGGACGAGATAGGTGATCTATCCCACCCCCTTCAAGTTAAACTGCTCAGGTTTCTTCAGGAAAGAGAGTTTGAACGGATCGGTAGTAGTAAGACTATTAAGGTTGATGTCAGATTAATAGCAGCCACAAACATAGACCTTGAGAATGCAGTTAGAGAAGGAAGATTCAGGGAAGACCTCTATTACCGTCTGAATGTGGTTCCGATATTTCTCCCATCACTCAGGGAACGGAAGGATGATATTCCTCTATTAGTGGAACATTTTCTGGAGAGATTCAACAAGGAAAATGGAAAGGATGTAAGACTTTCACCGCAATCTATGGATATAATAATGAAATCGGAGTGGAGAGGTAATGTCAGGGAGCTCGAGAATTGCATAGAAAGGCTTGTTGTTATGACGACAGGAAAGACTATACAACCGAGAGACATCACATACCAGAGGGAGAGTGCAGGTGTATCTCTGGATAAAAATAAGGATACTTACACTTCAGAGACACTTGTAAATATGGAAAAACAGAAAATAATAGACGCCTTGAAGCAAACAGGTGGAGTTCAGTCACGAGCGGCAAAACTCCTTGGAATCACCCAGAGACAGATTGGGTATAAGATAAAGAAGTATGGCATTATTCCTTGAATATCTTTTTTATATCTCTCTCGCAAGATTTCTCTCCTTTTTACCACATTTGGTATCTTTAAAATTTGGTGAATTTCTTGGTGTGCTCTTATTTACTATCGACAGAAAACATAGAGGCTATACCATTAATAACCTGAGGATGTCGCTTGGAGGAGAAAAAACAGAGACTGAACTCAGAGAGATTGCAAAGGGTTCTTACGCCAATCTCGGAAGAAATTTTGCAGAATTTTCTCGCTTTCTTAACAGTGGAACGAATCTGATAGAGAGATATGTGAGGATTGATGGCTTTGAAAACTATCTAAATGCGAAGGCTAAAGGAAAAGGTGTTATATTCCTCACGGGGCACTGTGGTAACTGGGAGTTGATGGCACTTGCACAATCAAAGATGGGAGAACCGCTTTCGGTTATAGGCAGACCGATGGATAACCCATATCTCGACAGGTTGATAAACAAGATTAGAGCAACGTATGGAAACAGGACCATAAATAAGAGGGGTGCGATCAGAGAGATGCTTAGAACCCTGAAGGAGGGTGGAGTTATAGGGATACTCCTTGATGAGAATACACGGCTGGATGAGGGAGTTTTTGTTGATTTTTTCGGTATCCCCGCATGCACAAACAGAGGTTTTGCTAATATTATTCTCAAGACAGGGGCACCTGTTGTCCCGGCATTTATAAATTATGAAGGAAAAGGACATCACAGGGTAGTCTACAGTAAAGAGCTTGAGATTATTAATATAGGTAACCGCGAAAAAGATGTTATCGAAAATACAGCCCTGTTTACACGGGTAATAGAAAATCACATTAGAAAATATCCTGACCAGTGGCTCTGGATGCTTAAGAGGTGGAAGACAAGACCGGCGAAAAGTGAGAGTGAAAGTGAAAAGTGAGAAGGTAAAAAAGATACTTATAAGGAGTGTTAATTGGATAGGGGATGCGGTTATGACAACGCCTGCGATCTCGGCTATCAGAAAAAGATTCCCTGATGCTCATATCTCTGTTCTTGCCAAGCCATGGGTCAGGGATGTATTTTTAAACAATCCTGATATTGATGAGATTGTTGTGTATTCAGATAGAGGGATACACAGAGGGCTTTCAGGGAAATTTAGACTTATAAAGGAGTTGACAAAGAGATGCTTTGATATAACCTTTCTTTTCCAGAATGCATTTGAAGCAGCATTGATAACTTTTCTTGCAGGTATACCGGAAAGAATAGGCTATAACACCGATGGTAGAGGTCTTCTGCTGACAGACCCTATCGAGACACCCCAAAAAGTCAAAAGACTTTTTGGGGTGTCCGGTTCAGGAATAAAAATCATGAAGATGCACCATGTAGAGTACTACTTAAGACTTATCAATGCTGTTGGTATAGATGGGAAAGGGCTTCCACTTGTGTTTAATCTCACAGATGAAGAGCAAGAAGAAGCAGACAGAAGGCTGAAAGATGAAGGTATAGGAGATGGACATCTCATAGTTGGTATAAATCCAGGCGCCTCTTACGGACCTGCCAAGAGATGGTTTTTGGAAAGATATGCGATGCTTTCAGACATGATTGTTAAGAATCTCGGTGCGAGGGTAGTTATATTCGGAGGGGTCAACGAGGTTAAGACTGCTGAAGAGATCGCAGGTATAACAAGGTATAAGCCTGTAGTGATGGCTGGCAGGACAACACTAAGAGAACTCGGAGCACTTGTGAAAAGGTGCAGTGTATTTGTCACAAATGATAGCGGTCCTATGCATATTGCAGCAGCGCTTAATGTGCCTGTGGTAGCTCTATTTGGTTCTACCAATCCTGATGCAACAGGTCCGTGGGGTAGCGGACATATAATAATCAAGAAAGAACTTCCATGCAGCCCCTGTTTTAAAAAAGTCTGTTCAGAAGGCTACAGGTGTATGGATTTAATTACTGTGGATGAGGTATTAGAATCAGTTAAGCTGAAGTTATTAGAGCTGAAGTGCTGAAGTTAGTGGAGTTTTTAATTTTACCCCGTTAGAATGCCCCGCTGCTTGCAGCGGGGATGAAAATAATTTTCCTTTTTGAGCGAACACGGGGTTAATGCCCCGTGTGAGCCCCGTTTAGAAATTTAAAACTTCTAACAGGGTGAGCCTTCCTGTTAGAAGGCGGAGTCTTCTAACAGGGTTTACTTTAGTTCTATAGCCCTTCAGCTCCCCTGGGTTTACCTTTTGTCTTTACAATAGGCATAATTTATGCTATATAAAAATTAATGCCAGGAATTGAGAATGTCATCAAAAAAATCCTCATAGGGATTATCCTTCTACTTCTGACCGCAGGGGTCTTCTTTCTGAGTAGAAAAAAAGAAACCACAATTCCAGTCATTCCTTCAAAAGGTGAGGCTGATATCGTAATGGAGGATTTCAGTATTCCAGAGACAGAGTCAAAAGGAGGAGGACTGAAGTGGGAATTAAAGGCGAAGAAGGCTGAAGTCTATAAGCCAGAGAATAAGACCATCCTTTATGACTTAGAGGCGAGATTTACGATGGAGGATGGTAAGAAAATGACCCTTATAGCTGATGCGGGTGTATTTAATACCGCTACCAAGGATATGATTGTACAAAAGAAAGAGAAGGATGTGAAGGTGATTTCAGAGAATGGTTATGTGTTGACTACCACTACACTGAGGTGGGTAGAAGCAGAGAGGAGGATAATGACAGATGAGCCTGTTTTATTAACAGGGAGTAAACTAAGGGTTGAAGGAAAAGGTTTGTTGTTTAATGTCGATAACCAGATAGCAGAGGTGTTACGCGATGTTAAGACCACACTTTACTCGAGATAAATTGAGCCTGACTATCGGACTCAAGTTTAATATTGTTTCAATTTTAATAGGCAGGACTGTCTTTCGCTTCCTCAAGCCAGCCCTGCCTATTGCTGGATTTGGGATCGTTATCATAATGGCGTCATTTGTGTTTGTTGCCGATGCAACAGCACAGCTTAAGGAGAAGACAGGAGGTAAGGAGAAAGAGAAAAGTCCAATCGTTATAACATCAAATAAACTCTTTGCGGATAATGTCAAGAATATTCAGACATTTGAGGGTAATGTGGTAGCAAAGAGTGGTGAGATGATTATATATTCGGATAAGATGATTGTCTATCATATAGAGAAGGGCGAGGATAGAGACAAGGATAAGGAAGGGGATATAGGCGGGGATATAGACAGGATTGAGGCTTATGGGAATGTGAAGGTTATAAAGGGTGACAGAACGATAATCTCCGATGAGGCGATTTACTATGAATCTGAAGAAAAGATGGTATTCAAAGGGAACCCCAAGGCATGGAGGGGCGATGATGTAGTAACAGGCTCGATGATTACCTATTTTACAGGAGAGGACAGGAGCATTGTTGAAAATAGTAAGGTCATACTCATGAGAAAGGAGCGATCTGGTGGAAAAAGTGATCGCACCAAAGCAACGGAGAAGAAGATTCCCCAAAGAAGATAAGAGTAGCTGGCTTCCAGAGGTATCTCACACACTTGAGACCAGAAGACTATTCAAGAGTTACAGGGGAAGGACTGTAGTGAGTGATGTGAGTATGCACATAAGGTCGGGTGAGGTCATAGGGATACTCGGTCCAAATGGTGCAGGTAAGACCACAACCTTCTATATGATAGTCGGTATTGTAAAACCTGATAATGGAGAGGTACTGTTAGACGGAGATAATATAGGTATGTTGCCAATGTATCTGAGGGCACGAAAAGGAATAGGTTATCTGCCACAGGAGCCTTCCATATTCCGTAAACTTACAGTTAGCGAAAATATAATGGCAATTCTTGAGACCCTTGATATCCCTGAAGTAGAAAAAGAAGAAAAGATGAATTCGCTCCTCTCAGAACTTAATATAGCCCATCTATCAAAAAACAAGGGTTACGCCCTTTCTGGAGGTGAGCGGCGAAGGGTCGAGATTGCGAGGTCACTTACTACATCCCCGTATTTTATTTTGCTCGATGAGCCTTTTTCTGGTATAGACCCGCTGGCAGTGATAGAGATTCAGAATATTATCTCAAGACTGAAGGCTAAGGATATAGGGATACTGATTACCGATCATAATGTAAGGGAGACCCTCGCTATTACTGACAGGGCATATATCATCAGCAATGGTGTTATAATGGAATCAGGAACACCGAAGGAAATAATAAAGAGCCCCAAAGCAAGGGCACTTTATCTGGGGGAAAAGTTTAGACTATGACTGCAGTTGATTTAGGACTCAAGATCAAACTCGCACAGAAAATTATAATGACGCCTCAACTTCAACAGGCGATAAAACTATTACAACTATCGAGACTTGAGCTAACTCAGATAATAAATCAGCAGCTCGTCGAGAATCCTGTTCTTGAGGAGGATGTGACCGAAGAGTTTACTGAGGAATCTGTCCAAAATAAAGAAGAACCTCTGCTCACAGAGGGTATATTTGATAAAACAGGAGAGATAAAACTGGAGGATATGGACTTTGGATGGGAGAATTATTTCGATGAGAAGGGAAGTGATGGCAGAGACCTTGGATACTTTAGTGCAGATATAGAAGAATCCCCATCTTATGAGCAGACAGTATCAATGGCTACAACCCTCTCAGAGTATCTATTATGGCAGCTCAGGCTATCCCAGATAGACAAGGAAAGTATCTACATAGGGGAGTTTATAATCGGTAATATTGATGACGATGGATATCTGCAGGCGTCAATCTCTGAGATTTCTGAAATCTGCAGGGTAGATGTAATAGGAGTTGAAAGGGTATTGAAAATTATTCAGGGGTTTGACCCACCAGGAGTCGGTGCAAGGGATCTAAGGGAATGTCTCCAGATACAGTTAGAACAGATTGGTCTTAAAGATACGCCTGTGGAAGAGACTATAAAGAAATATCTTACTGATTTAGAAAAGCACAGATATGCTGAGATTGCAAAGAGGCTAAATATTTCTGTAAATGATGTGATGGCTGCTGCAAATGTTATAAAAGGGCTTGAACCAAGACCCGGGAGGGCATATTCTACAGTGAATGCCGGCTATATTGTCCCTGATGTTTATGTCTATAAGATTGGAGAAGACTATGTAATAATGCTCAACGATGATGGACTTCCGAAGCTCAAGGTAAATCCATACTACAGACATTTGATTGCTGAGAGAGGGGCACTCTTGAAAGAGGAAAGGGAATATTTAGAGGCTAAGTTTCGTACAGCAGTATGGCTTATAAAAAGCATCGAACAGCGCAATAGAACCATATACAAGGTAACAAAAAACATCCTTGACCGCCAGATAGAGTTTTTTGAAAAAGGGGGCGGATATCTTAAACCTATGACACTGAAAGATATAGCATCCGACCTTGGGATGCATGAATCTACTATCAGTCGTGTAACAAACAACAAATATATCTATACCCCCCACGGTCTCTTTGAGTTCAGATATTTCTTCAGCAGTGCAATTCAGAATTCCAGTGGAGGTACTGTATCTTCAGTGACTGTGAGGAACATTATTAAGGGAATCGTAGAAGGTGAGGACTCTCGAAAACCTGTGAGCGATCATCATATTGTAAATATCCTTAAGAAAATGGGGATACATATAGCGCGAAGAACTGTTGCCAAATACCGTACAGAGATCGATATACCACCGACAAATATAAGAAGGAAATATACATGAAAGTTAGGGAGGAAATTTATGAACATAATAGTTACAGGTAGGCATATGGAAGTAACAAATGCGCTCAGAAACTATATCGAAGAGAAGATAACAAAGGTTGATAGGTATTTGAAGGCTGTTAACGAGGCTGTGGTTACACTCTCTGTGGAGAAATACAGACACAAAGTTGAAGTACATCTCAAGGCAGATGGTGTTATTATACAGGCAGAGGAAGAGACAGAGGAGATGTACTCCGCTATTGATAAGGTAATGGATAAGATTGAACGACGGATTAAAAAATACAAGGGTAAACTCATCCGACATAAAAACAGAATAACAATACCTCAAAAAAAGGTATCAGGGTCGTCAGATGAGGGTGAGACGATTCCCCGTATTATAAAGATAAAACGATTTGATATGAAACCAATGTCTGCTGATGAGTCTTTAATGCAAATGGAATTACTCGATAAGAGTTTCTTTGTATTCTCTAATGTTGTTACAGGTGATATAAATGTAATCTACAGGAGGAATGATGGAAATGTAGGGCTTATCGAGCCTATCACAAAATCCAGCAGTCAGTTACAGTGAAAGGGCTTAATATTATAATAGTTACAGGTCTTTCTGGTGCGGGCAAGAGTACCTGTCTTAAATGTCTTGAGGATATTGGTTTTTATTGTGTGGATAACCTCCCATCAGTGCTTATACCCAAGTTTGTAGAACTCTGTGTCCACTCCAATGAAATAAGCAAAGCTGCCTTAGGGGTGGATATAAGAGAAAAAGATTTCTTAGAGGGGCTCGATTCTATTATTACAAAACTGAAAAAGAACTATAAGGTAGAGATTGTGTTTCTTGAGGCATCCGAGGATATATTACTGAGACGTTTTAAAGAGACGCGGAGGCCACATCCTCTGTCACCTGATAAACCTATTATTGAAGGCATAAAAATAGAAAAAAAGGTCATGGAGGAATTGAGGGATATGGCAGATAGGATAATTGATACATCATCTTACAGCGTGCATAAACTCAGAGATGCGCTGATTCCATATTATGCCTCAGGTTCTCCTAACAGAAGGATGAATATCTCACTAATCTCTTTTTCGTACAGGGATGGGATTCCATACGATGCAGACTTGCTCTTCGATGTCCGTTTTCTTCCAAATCCCTTCTTTGTAGAGGGTTTGAATCATCTATCTGGTAATGATAAGAGAGTGGTTGATTATGTGATGAGCAAACAGGAATCAACAGATTTTTTCAAGAGGCTTTATAGCATGCTCGACTTCCTTCTTCCGCTTTATGAGAGAGAAAGCAAGAGTTACCTGACTATAGCGGTTGGTTGTACAGGTGGCAGACACAGATCTGTTGTGGTAGTTAATGAATTAAAGGGGTATTTTGAATGTAAAGGTTATAACCCTGTAGTTCAACACAGAGATATTGGAGATATAGATAAATGAAGGTTATCTACTTTGACTATAATGCAACAACACCTGTAGACAGAAGGGTATTGGAGGCGATGATACCATATCTTGGAGTCCCGAGAAAAACGGAGGGATTTGCAGACTCTCCCCTCGAAAGTAATTTTGGGAATCCATCGAGTTCACATGTATTTGGCAAGGATGCGAAGGATGCGATAGAGTCTGCAAGGGCAATGGTTGCAAATCTGCTCGGCTGCAGCGTAAACGAAATTGTGTTTACATCTGGAGGTAGCGAGTCAAACAATCTTGCAGTAAAGGGCATAGCCTACGCTAACAGAGAAAAGGGTAATCATATTATAACATCGATGATCGAGCACCCTTCTATTCTTAATCCCTGCAGATATCTTGAAAAGCAAGGTTTTGAGGTAAGTTATCTGAGGGTAGGCAGAGAGGGCATAGTAGACCCTGATGATGTCAAAAAAGCCATAAACAACCGTACAATCCTTATAACCATAATGCACGCAAATAATGAAACAGGAGTCATACAGCCAATTAAAGAAATAAGTTCCGTTGCTAAAAATGCAGGCGTATACCTCCATACCGATGCAGCACAGAGTGTAGGGAAAATACAGACCAAGGTAAATGAACTTGGAGTGGATCTTCTAACAATTGCAGGACATAAGTTCTATGCACCAAAGGGTGTAGGGAGTTTATTTATTAGGGAAGGTGTTAAAATTGAACCGATAATTCATGGTGCAGGACATGAACGCCGACTGAGGTCTGGCACAGAGAATGTTGCAGGGATAGTAGGGCTTGGTAAGGCAGTTGAGATCGCAATAAGAGACATGAAAGCTACTGCAAGTTATCTCGTTAACATAAGAAATAGGATGTTCTCTAAACTATCAAATGGTGTGGAGATTAGATTAAACGGGTATCCAGAGATGAGGTTGCCAAATACGCTTAATGTCTACTTGAAAGGGGTAGACACAACGGATTTACTCTCGAGCCTTCAATATATCGCTGCATCAACCGCCTCAGCATGTCACTCAGGTACAAAAACTCCTTCGCATGTCCTCCTTGCGATGGGGTTGACTGAGGGGGAGGCTCTTTCATCTATCAGATTCAGCTTTGGTAAATGGACTACAGAAGATGAAATTGATACAGCAGCCGAGATGATAATCAAATATATCAAAAATAAAAGCTAAGATTTATGGAAAATGAACTAAGAAGAGACCCGGTAACAGGAAATTGGGTCGTAATGACAAGAAATGATACAACCGTTGATGAGATGGTGAAATCATGGAGAGTTGAATATTCCCTGATAGATGAGGGAGAATGCCCCTTCTGTGAGGGAAAAGAAAAGGAAACCCCGCCAGAGATATTTGCATTAAGAAAAAATTATTCTCTCCCAGACACCCCTGACTGGGATGTAAGAGTCGTGCCAAATAAGTTTCCCATTTTCCAGATACATGGTGCTCTGGATAGCACAGGTATAGGTGTCTACGATAAGATGAGAGGAGTCGGTGCGCATGAGATAGTAATAGAAACCCCTCAACACACAGATAGGATAGAATCTCTCAGTCTTGATCAGATTAAAGATGTACTTCATGTTTACAAAGAAAGGATACTTGATCTCAAAAGGGATATACGGTTTAGATACATACTTGTTTATAAAAATTTTGGACCATCCGCGGGTGCTGTTATTCCTCATTCCCACTCCCACATTATCGCCACACCAATTACACCTTGGAGGATAAGGGTAGAATTCATCGGTGCTAAGGAACATTACATACGTAGAGGTAGATGTATATTCTGTGATATAAAGCAACAGGAATTAGACAGTATGGAAAGGGTTATTTCAGAGAACAACTACTACCTTGCATTTGCACCATTTGCCTCTATGTATCCATTTCAGGTATGGATAATGCCAAAGGAACACAATGCCTTTTTTGAAGAAGATGTTGAAAACTTACCATCACTTGCACAAATATTCCAGGAAATGATTGGAAGGATTGCAGAGGTATTAAAAAATACTGACTACATTTACGCAATACATACAGGTCCAAACATGTTGGCAAAACTAGTAAGAAGTAGATGGAAAACGATTGAAGAGGATTTTCACTGGCATATAGAGATAATACCGAAACTCAGGAGATTCACAGGTTTTGAAATAGGAGCAGGATTCCATCTCAATCCTGTATTTCCAGAAGATGCGGCTAAGTATCTTCGATTTTAGTGCTTGAAAATGTCTCCTTAATTCGGTAATAAGAAAATTTTCCCGCCAAAATAGGAATTTCTTCCAATTGTCAAATCCTGCTTTATTCAGGTAATAATATAAAAAATATAAGCATTTAAAGTTAAATTTCGTAAGTAAGAAAGAGGTGGTGACTAAAGATGATTCTACGATTGGCTTTGATGCTTGCTATTCTATTTCTTCCATCTTTTGCCGTCGGTGCTGAAAAGAAGGCAAGAACACTCGATGAACTTGCAAAGATGTATGACTCATCAAGCTGTAAAGTATGCCACTCAAAGATTTATGAGCAGTGGGAGAAATCGCATCATGCCAGACCTCTGATGGGGATAAATGAAGGTATATTCTTAATACCAGTTGTTAAAGCAAGTCCGTTTGCCCCAAAAGACCCAAAGAAGGCAACGATGGCTAATTTCCCGTGTTTTAAATGCCATCTCCCTCAGGCACTTACCTCTGCAGAGGATTCTGTTGCTGCAGAGATCTCACAGGCCGTTTTAGCTGGTGATAAGGCTACTATCGGCAAGCTCCAGATTACCTGTCTTGTCTGCCATAATGAGATGGCTATCATTCATAGACTTGAGGAAGGAAAACCTCAGAAGGGTGTTATATACGGATCAAAAGATATGGCTTCTCATCCTGATAGAGTTTATCGGACTGTTAAGAAGAATGTCATCATGAAACAAGCTGTAATGTGTGGTCAGTGCCATGGCACAGGACCGAACTTCGATGCTGAAAATCCCTATCAGTGTGCAACATTATATGGAAGTTATCTCCATGTATATATCCCTAAAGGTGGAACACAGAGATGTCAGGAGTGCCATATGAAAGGTGGAGACCACCTTATCGCTCCTAACTGGAATGACCGACTTCAATCTTCGGCTCTTCTCAAAAATGCAATCTCCCTTGATGTACAGACAGTAGGCTATCAGTTCCTTCCAGAGCGTGGTACACATATACCGATGGTTGTTGTCAATACAAAGATAACTCAAAATGCAGGGCATAGAATCCCGGATGGTTGACCATCTCCAAATAGAGTGGTCCTGGAGGTGACTGCAAAGACTTCAGATGGTAAAGAGATTTTTAATGATTATAGGATATATATGCCACAGTCAACTACCAGCAGAAATAAAGAGATGGTTTATGGTGCACAGTGGAAGACTGGAATTATCCGTGACACAAGCCTTCAGCCCTATCAATCTAAAAATGAGACATTCGAGATAAAACTCCCAGCCACTGTGAGGACAGTCGATGTGACAGTGGAACTCACATATCAGTTATTCCCGGCAGATAAGATACCAGTTCACACAGTAACTAAGAGGGTAAGCCTTGACAGATAGGTCAAAGTCCAGACTTTAAATTAAGTATATGGGGAAGGACTTGTCCTCCCTTCGGTTCTTCCCCATATTTCATCATATTTCATCCTCATCGTCTAAATACGGAACTCTTGGTGGATCTCTGGCACAGATGTCTTAAAACCAAATCTCTCTTTGATGAATCCTGCAAAATTTAATGATACGCTTTCTTCGCCATGAACTACAATTACTTCAGGGGTGTTTTTAAAATTACCAATCCACCCGAGGAGTTCATCACGATCTGCATGAGCTGAGAATCCTCCGAGGGTGTGGATCCCTGATTTTATGGCTATATCCTCTCCGAATATATGAACCCTTTCTGCACCATCAACTATCGTCCTGCCGAGTGTGCCTGATGCCTGAAACCCGACAAATACGATACTACATTCTTTTCTCCAGAGATTGTGCTTTAAATGGTGTCTTATGCGTCCACCCTCACACATCCCGCTTCCTGCGATTATTATTGCACCTGAATCTATACGGTTAATTGCCTGAGATTCAGTTACATCTTTTGTAAAGTGTATTCTCATAGCATCTCCGCCAAGAGACCCTTTTGTGAGCAGTGAGAACGCCTCTTCATCAAAGCACTCAGGATGCGAGAGATATATTTCCGTTGCCTCTTCAGCAAGGGGACTATCAAGGTATACATCAAGTTCTCGAAAGCGGCCTTCCCTTACAAATCCATTAAGGATATATAGAATATCCTGTGTTCTTCCAAGTGCAAATGATGGTATCAATACATTACCGCCTCTGTTGAATGTTGTAGAAATTATGCCAAAGAGCTCCTCTACTGTTTCATGCAGGCTCTTGTGTAATCTATTGCCATATGTTGATTCTGTAACAACAACATCAGTTTCTTCAATAATGCTTGGGTCTCTTACTATCGGGTTTCCTTTCCTTCCAATGTCTCCTGAGAAAACGCACTTTCTTTTGCCACCTCTGTCCTTAAACCATAGTTCAACAATCGCAGAACCGAGTATATGCCCCGCATCCCTGAATCTAAAATCTATCCCATCTTCTATAGTCTCGATTGAATCGTATTGCCTGCCATCAAAGAATAAAAGACAGTCTTCTACATCCTCAGCAGAATAAAGTGGACTTACAGGCTTTCTTCCTGCACGCATCTCCTTTCTGCTCAACCACTCTGCATCCTTTTCCTGAATATGTGCAGAATCAAGTAGCATTATCTCCGCAAGGTCTGCAGTTGCAGGTGTAGTGATTATTTTTCCTTTAAAGCCTTCTTTCACAAGTCTGGGCACGAGTCCTATATGGTCTATATGTGCATGGGTAAGTATGAGTATGTCTATATCTCTGGGGTTAAAAGGAAATGGGCTTCTGTTCCTCTCTTCTGAATCTTTCCCCTGAAACATCCCGCAGTCTATAAGAAGGTTTATATTGTTATGTTCTATGTGGAAGCAAGAACCTGTTACAGCCCTGACAGCACCGTGGAATCTGATATCCATAGCAAAATCCTCTCCAATGAAAATGTCACCCTGAGCCGAAGGCTGAAGAACTAAAACAGTAAGGCTCTTTAACTTCAGCACTTCAGATCTTCAGACTAAAACCTAATGTATAGTAATCTGCTTAAATCCAGATTACCTTCTTGAAATCCTTTATACCCTCCACTATGTGATTTGTTGTGCCTCTATAACCAACCTTTAGTTCAGATTCAAGATTATAGTATTTAAGGCATGTTCCACAGGAAAATATCTCGACCCCCATAGCCTCTATCTCCTTGAGAATTGGAATTATGTCATTTTCAATGGTAGTGAGTTTAACTCCAGCATTTAAAAAGAATATTGTGTGAGGAATTTCTTTAGCAACCTTCATTGTCTCAAAGAACCCCTTCATCAGAACTTTTCCGATTTCTTCTTCTTTTCCCATCGTATCAGTGCCGATTATGAGAAGAATACTCTTTTCTATCTTCTCTTCAAACTCCGAACTCCGAACTCCTAACTCTGAACTTTCAATCTCGCATGGATAACCCTTTACGATTTTTAAACGCCAGTAATTATCTTCTTTTATCGTATCAACACCCATTCCCTCTTTCTTTGCAAATCTAATTATATTCTTAAAAGAAGCCTCATTATCAACAAGAATCTCAACAATACCTTTATCTGTCTTTTCTAATGCCTCCTGTGCCATGGAAACAGGCTTCGGACATCCAAGCCCTCTTGCATCTATAAGCATTTTTGTCCTCCTGATTGATGTCTGATCTTTATATTAGCGGAGTCTGAATATTTTAGTCAAGGATGTCGTGCGGACATTTATCAGTGTTGTTTCCCAGTTGATTAACTTCACAAGCCGAAAGGATATAACAAGGATAAATAAAAATCTATAAAATTTCAGAAGAAAATATTATAATACCGAGTTTTTATTGGCGGATGCATTAGAATGCTTGAAAAGGAATCACCAGTTAAAGGCATTATAAAATCCCTCGGTGTTGTTTTCGGAGACATCGGGACAAGCCCCATATACACCCTTACAGTTATCTTTTTACTTACAAGGCCCACCCCGGATCATGTTATAGGTGTCCTTTCACTCATTGTGTGGACGCTGGTAACACTTGTAACTGTTGAATATGCATGGCTTGCCATGAGCCTCGGAAAGAAAGGCGAAGGCGGAACTATCGTCTTAAAAGAATTACTTCTCCCACTGCTTAAATCAAGGAGACAGATAGCATTTGTTACACTCCTTTCTTTTATCGGCGTATCCCTCCTAATCGGTGATGGGATAATTACCCCTGCCATAAGCATACTCAGTGCTGTTGAGGGTTCTCTTTTGATCCCCGGCTTTGAGAAAACAGGGCAGGAGACACTGATTATTATTGCGGCTATAATAGCGATAGCCTTGTTTGCCTTCCAGAGAAAGGGAACCGAAAAGGTTGCGGGTGCGCTTGGCCCTTTAATGATACTGTGGTTTTCGTCTCTCACGGTTTCTGGGGTTGCCTCTATCTTTCAGGTTCCGTCTGTTTTAAAAGCAATAAATCCTTACTACGCCTTTAAGTTCCTTACCGAAAATGGTATCACAGGATTTTTTGTGCTTTCTGAAGTCATTCTCTGCGCCACAGGCGGTGAGGCATTGTATGCTGATATGGGACATTTAGGGCGGAAGCCCATTCTCAGGGCATGGTATTTTGTATTTTTTGCCCTTTTGTTGAATTATCTCGGACAGGGTGCATATGTTACTCAGCATCCTGATGCAAAGACTGTGCTTTTTGAGATGGTATTTCATCAGTCACAGATTCTTTATATACCATTCCTTGTTCTCAGCATCATCGCTACAGTAATAGCATCACAGGCAATGATAAGCGGGATGTTCTCCATAGTGTATCAGGGGATTCAAACCCGCATTATGCCCATGTTTAAGGTTGACTATACATCTGTTAAACTGAGGGCGCAGATATACATAGGCATTGTAAACTGGTTTTTGCTTGTCTCTGTCCTGTTTATCATGTATGAGTTTAAGGAATCCCATCGCTTAGCTGCTGCCTATGGACTGGCGGTCACTGGGACGATGACCCTTACAGGGATAATGATGACATGGATATTTTATCTGAGGAAAAAGTTGATGCTTTCCGTCATTTCCTTCTTTGTTACATTCGCAGATGTGGTATATCTGAGTGCAAACTCCTACAAAATACCCCACGGTGGCTATTGGTCATTGATACTTGCCTTGCTTCCATTTTTAATGATAATGCTTTATACCCGTGGGCAGAGGAGGCTTTACAGAATGATGACATTCATGCCATTGGAGGAGTTTCTCAATAAGTTTACGAAGGTATATCCAACAACCGCAAAGATCAAAGGTACAGCCCTTTTCCTAATAAGGGATGTCAAGGAAATATCCTTTTATATCACACAGACGATGTTTTACCATGGCATCATATACGAGGACAATATCTTTGTGTCAATAATTAAACGTGATGACCCCTTTGGTGTCATTGGTTACTTCAAAGAGGATCTTGCAAAAGGACTCAGGCTATTTGAAATACAGTATGGATACATGGAGGTGATGGATGTTGAGGATATTTTGAGGGAAGCTGGAATAAAGGAAAAAACAATATTCTATGGCATTGAGGACATATCCACAAGAGGTCTTAGATGGAAGATATTTTCAATAATAAAGAAGGTAACTCCTACATTTGTCCAGTTCTATAAACTCCCGTCCCGAAAACTCCATGGAGTCATCACAAGGATTGAGATGTAGGCTATAGTTGCACGGAAAATCATTTTAATAACAATGTAAGTGGTGTACCTAAACAATTATCAATTCTGGTTGGCGGGGTGGACGGGGCTCGAACCCGCGACCTCCGGCTTGACAGGCCGGCGTTCTAACCGGCTGAACTACCACCCCCGTAAAAACAGTGGATAGTGATTAGTTAAAAAACTTTAACCACTAGGACGTAGAATATCTTTACGTCCAATAGATAAAATTACTTTAACAGATTCCTTTCCTTAAGTCAATCTATGCACCATTCATGCCTGTAGAGAAGTTACAATATATCTTTGCTCTCTTTGCCATCTTTCCATTCAATCCCTTTCGTCTATAAAGATAATGAGCAGATATCTTATAATAGAATCTCCCGAGTGTTC
>JBFLZU010000039.1 GCA_040756155.1 Nitrospirota bacterium
TGTCCCTCAAGATATTCTAAAAACAGAAGACTCATATGATTTCTCTTTTTCTTTGAACGGGAAAAGATTCAGGGCGAATTATTACAAATCTCTGGGCTATCCAAAGATTGCAATAAGGGTACTGATGGATGAAATACCTGAATTTATGTCTATATTTTCTCCAAATGTTTTTGAGAATTTATTTAATATTGAAAAAGGACTTACGATAGTAGTTGGCAAAACATCTTCTGGTAAAACCACAGCGATTTTCTCCGCTTTAAATCTAATAAATTCTAAATATCTAAAACATATAATAACAATAGAAAATCCTATCGAATACTTGCTGGAGGAAGATAGATCCGTTATATCGCAGAGAGAAATCGGTTCTGATGTTAAAGGATTCAATATTGCCCTAAGTCAATGCGTAAGACAAAGCCCTGATATTATATTTGTCGGAGAGGTAAGAGATAGAGAGTCAGCAGAACTTTCAATCACACTTGCAGAGACCGGCCACCTGGTTATAACTACTGTACATGGAGGCTCTATCATAGAAGGTATAGAAAAGTTAATAAGTTATTATGAAAGTGGAGATGAAAAGAGAGCAAGAGCGCTACTAAGTGGTGTTTTTAATGGTGCTCTATATGTAAAGATTGTAGATGGTAATATAGATTATGAGTATCTCTTTGCCACAGAGGCTGTCAAGAGCCTTATCCGTGAAGGGAAAACATATCAGTTAAACTCAGAAATAGAGAGGCAAAACCTTTGGAAAAGGTAACTATAAACAAAGAGAAATTCTGGCGTGAACTTCAAAAGATAGAAGATGAGCCAGAAGAAGAGGTCTTTCTTTCAAAAGTAGCATCTAGTTTTGCAATGAAATTTTATAGAAAAGATGGAACGCCCTACCCACCTGTCGATATGAAAGTAGTTGAAAGCGTAGGGGTATCAAAGTTAAAGCAAAAACTATGTATCCCTCTGACAACTGGGGAAATTTTTACTGCCGACCCTTTCATTGACATACTTGCTGGATACCGTGCTGGTATTGTTCTGACAACAAGAGATGTTATATCGGAAATAATAAGCTCCCTGGAGGAAATACGGGATACAAATGATATAGGGAAAATTGTAGACACATTAATAGAAAGGGCAGTCAATAC
The DNA here is from genome assembly GCA_040756155.1 of Nitrospirota bacterium. NCBI lineage: Bacteria > Pseudomonadati > Nitrospirota > Nitrospirota bacterium. Next base: position 1,134 of record JBFLZU010000039.1, read on the forward strand.
TTCTGCTTCTGACATACACATAAATTACAATTCTATAGATATGACCACAGAGATTATTTTCAGAATAGACGGTTTCCTAAATCTTATAGAATCCATTCCCAATAGTGGTGATTTTCATAGCAGGCTTATAAATAAAATATATCAGATGACACAAAAAATAAATCAATCAGAATACCATGAACTTCATGACGCTTCTTTCATGACAGAAGTTCTTAAAAGGCGAGTAAATGTGAGAGTCTCATCTGTTCCTGTATTTTCATCAGACAATTCAATTACTGCAAATATTGCAATGAGACTACTTTATGCAAAGGCGAACAGTATAATTCCATTAGAAAGCCTGGGATATACTTCCGATACGATAGAAATACTAAAGAAGCTTATATCTCTGCCATACGGGATTATTTTCATCGCTGGACCTACGGGCTCTGGAAAAACAACAACATTCTATTCTCTTCTTGATATAAAGAATAAACGCAGAGATTCGTTGATTCTCACAATAGAGGATCCTGTGGAGATTAGGCTACCTGGAATTGTGCAGGTTGAGTATAACGAGGAAAGGGGTGTTACCTTTTCAGCAGCCATAAGGTCATTCTTAAGACACGACCCCGATGTAATACTTATAGGTGAGGTAAGAGATAGAGAAACAGCAGCAGAATCCCTCAGGGCTGCAATAACAGGGCATCTTGTCCTTGCCACAATACATGCAAATACCGCAGCAGGTGTTTTTAGTAGACTCATCGATCTTGGAATTCCCAAAGACATATTGTTAAACGTTACAAAGGCTTCTATAGCACAAAGACTTGTGAGAAAACTCTGTGTTCACTGTAAAGAATATGTCTGTGAAGAAGAAAAATGTGCAGAAGCACTGGGTATGGAGATTGAGACCTACCGCTATCATTATGGTGGATTATTCCCATCAGGTTTTTGGTTTCCTCGTGGTTGTGATAAATGTGGTGGGGTAGGGTATATAGGCAGGACAGCTCTAGGGGAGATTCTATCAATTACCCCTGATGTTAAGAATATTTTAAAAGAGACTAATTTTGTGGATGATACAGCACCATTTGAAAGGTCAATTAGACAGCAGACATATACAATGAAAGAAACAGCAAAACATCTAATATCTGAAGGAATAACTTCCATTCAGGAAGTAGAGAGATTCGTTCCCATATCTTCAAGCGTGAGCTACCTCACGCTAAAGCTGTGAGGCTTCCTGCTTCATAGAGGAGACTTGCCCTGACATACGGGATACTGTTTAGGTATCCCAGCATAGCCAGGGTAGAGGCCTCATCTCCACAGGCGTATCTTCCTGTCCCGACCCTTCGGGACAGGATAGCTTCCCTATGCTCCATAGGTAGCTGATTTAACCCTTCATTCTTTATGGTTATGGCAGCGTTTAAGTCCCTGTGCA
>JBFLZU010000040.1 GCA_040756155.1 Nitrospirota bacterium
CCGGAACACTGGTAACCAGGGAGGATGAGGATATGGAGAAAGTTATTGTATCAGGTGTTACATACGATAAAAACACTGCAAAGATAACCATCACCGGTGTCCCTGATAAGCCCGGTGTTGCAGCAAAAATATTTGGAGCGATTGCAGATACAAATATAGTTGTGGATATGATTCTACAGAATATAAGTGAAGGTGACCTTGCTGATATATCATTCACTGTTCCGAGAACAGATATGAAAAAGGCAGAGGAGATTACAAAAGAGGTAGCAAGGGAACTCGGGGCAAGGTATGTAAAGGTAAATGATGGGATAGCGAAGGTCTCTATAGTTGGTGTTGGAATGCGTTCTCACTCAGGTGTTGCCTCAAAGATGTTTGCTACCCTTGCGAAAGAGGGGATAAATATCATGATGATAAGCACATCGGAGATAAAGATCTCCTGCGTAATTGAGTCTAAATATACAGAACTTGCTGTCAGGGCATTGCACGATGCATTTGAGTTAGGAGTTCAGAGGTAAGGGGATGCGTTTAATAAAGATATATGACACAACACTGAGAGACGGTGCACAGACTGAAGACATATCCTTTTCTGTCGAGGATAAGTTAAGAATTTCACAGAAACTTGATGAGCTTGGTGTCCACTATATAGAGGGTGGTTGGCCAGGGTCAAATCCAAGGGATATAGAGTTTTTCAGAATGGCAAAAAAAGAACTCCATCTAAAAAACTCTATTCTTGTGGCCTTCGGAAGTACGAAAAGGTCAAAAGTTAAGGTAAAGGATGACACGAATATAAAGGCACTGATTGAGGCAAAGACACCTGCAGTTACCATATTCGGAAAGAGCTGGGACATGCATGTAAAGGATGCACTCAGGGTAAACATGAGAGAAAACCTTGTTCTCATAAGCGATTCAGTAGAATATTTAAAATCAAAAGTAGACGAGGTCATCTATGATGCAGAGCACTTCTTTGATGGATATAAGTCAAATCCTGAATATGCAATAAAGACCCTTATCTCTGCTGAGCGTGCAGGGGCAGACTGTATCGCCCTCTGTGATACAAATGGTGGAACACTTCCATCAGAAATTAAAAGGATATTTAAAGAGGTCACTGACGTTATCAAGATACCACTCGGAATACATGCACATAATGATAGTGAGATGGCGGTTGCAAATACGATTATTGCTGTGGAGATGGGAGCAAATCATGTCCAGGGAACGATTAACGGTTTCGGAGAAAGATGTGGCAATGCCAATCTATCTTCGGTGATACCAAACATAAAATTGAAACTCAAGCTCGACTGCATCAGTGATGAACATCTCAAAAAGCTCAGGGAGGTATCGAGATTTGTTGATGAGATAGCAAACCTCAGACACTTTAAGCGACAGCCATATGTTGGTGACAGTGCCTTTGCTCATAAAGCTGGTGTGCATATCTCAGCGGTTCAGAGAAATCCTCAGACCTATGAGCATATTCATCCAGAACTGGTCGGAAATTACAGGAGGACACTTATCTCAGACCTCTCTGGGAAAAGCAATGTACTTCAGAAGGCAAAGGAGTTTAACATAAAGATAGAGCGGGATTCTATGCATCTTCAGGATATACTCACTACACTTAAAAATCTTGAGAATCAAGGTTTTCAGTTTGAAGGTGCAGAAGGTTCCTTTGAACTTCTGATGAAGAAAACGCTCGGAATACACAAGAGCTTCTTCGAACTCATGGGCTTCAGGGTGATTGTTGAAAAGAGAAAAGGAGGAGAGGAACCTATCAGCGAAGCTACTATAATGGTAAAAGTGGGGGATAAAGTAGAGCATACAGCAGCAACAGGTAACGGCCCTGTGAATGCCCTCGATAACGCACTGAGAAAGGCACTTGAAAAATTTTATCCAGGGCTCAAAGAAGTAAAACTCATAGATTACAAGGTAAGGGTGCTGGCTGCTAATCAGGGGACTGCTGCAAAGGTAAGGGTGCTTATTGAGTCAGGAGACGATGGAAAACGGTGGGGAACTGTAGGGGTATCAGAGAATATAATAGAAGCATCGTGGCAGGCGTTGGTTGACAGTATAGAGTATAAATTGTTGAAGGAGGAGACTTAATTAACTCAAATTCAGACATAATAAGAACTGTTACCGAAAAATCTCTGATGTCGCTCAAGCCAGCCCTGCCCATCGCTGTATTTGAGTTCAAATATAATATAACTGGATGAATAAATGGTTGAAGAGATTGGCATAGTCCTGTCAACATCAGGTAACATGGCGAAGGTAGAGATACAAAAGACATCTGCATGCGATGCCTGTCCTACAGCAAAGGTGTGTCATCCAGCAGGAGGCGGGATGATAATGGAGGTATCAAATCCTGTTGGTGCTGTTGTTGGTGATAAGGTGAATGTCGGGATAGAGGCACAGATATACCTTAAGGCTTCATTCATCGTCTATGCTATTCCTGTGATTCTTCTTATCGCAGGTGCTATTTTCGGTAAAAACTGGGCTGAAGAGACAGGACGGGCTGCAGAATCGGATATGTGGGCAGCAATTATAGGTTTTGGGTTTCTGGTCGTCAGTCTTGTTATAATAAGGTTATGGGGTAGCAAAATCGAAAAGAAGAAAAAATACATACCTGTGATTATGGAGATACTTCGTTGAACAATTAACAATTAACAATGAGCAATTAACAATTAGCAATGAGCAATTAGCAATTAATAATTGATAATTAATAATTGAAAATTAACAATCGGGGGTTATTATGGTAGATACTGATAGATTGAGAAATATAGCCATAATCTCACATGGTGGTGGAGGAAAGACATCACTATGTGAGGCTATCCTTTTTAACGCAAAGGCTATAGATAGACTCGGAAAGACCACAGAGGGAAATACTGTTATGGATTATGAACCAGAGGAGATAAGTAAAAATATTTCCATCAGCTCTTCAGTTGCGTTCTGCGAGTGGAATGGACACAGATTGAATATCATAGACACGCCTGGATATATCAATTTCATTGAGGATACCAAAGGATGTCTGCGGGTTGCTGATGGTGCAGTAGTGATAATAAGTGCACTCTCAGGGGTTAAGGCAGAGACAGAGAAGGTATGGAGATATGCAACGGATTACGAGATTCCCAGGATTGCCTTTGTAAATAAAATGGATAGAGAAAGGGCAAACTTCTTAAGGGCGATAGGAGATATGGAGAAGGTATTCGGCATAGATAGTCTTCCAGTAGGGTTTCCGATAGGTGCGGAGGATACCTTCAGAGGCATAGTTGATCTTATAACAATGAAGGCATTTATTTTTGAAAAAGACTTAAGTGGTAAGTTCAGAGAAGAGGCAATACCTGAAGAGTTGAAAGGAGATGTAGAGGAATACAGAAAGCGTCTTGTAGAGAAGATAGCAGAAGGAGATGACACACTACTTGAGAAATACCTCGAAGGTGGTGAACTCACAGAAGAGGAGATACTTAAGGGTCTTAAGGAGGGAACACTGACGGGCAGATTTGTTCCGGTTACCTGTGGTTCTGCTGCGAAGAATATAGGTATCCAACAACTCCTTGGTTTCATAAGCAGGTGTCTTCCATCTCCCATAGAGAAGGCGAGGATTACACCTATTAAAGGTTTAGACCCCAAGAGTGGAAAGGCAGTCACAAGAAAATCTGAACCATCCGAGCCATTTTCTGCACTTGTATTTAAAACGATTGCAGATCCTTATACAGGCAAGCTTACGCTGTTCAGGGTATATTCAGGCACACTCAAGGCAGACTCAACAATTTATAACTCAACTCAGGATAAAAAGGAAAAAATCGGACAGGTATTCTATCTTATGGGTAAGAAACAGATACCTGCACAGGTCGTAAAGGCAGGCGATATTGCTGTGGTTGCAAAACTGAAAGACACAATTACAGGAGATACGATCTGCGATGAAGGTAACGCAATAAGATTTGAGGCGGTAAAGTTTGCAGACCCAGTAATGTCGTTTGCGATTGCACCCAAGAGTAAAAGTGATGAAGAAAAGGTAAGTAGTAGCATTCATAGAATGCTCGAGGAAGACCCTACCATTAGATTTCACAGGGACGATGAAACGAAGGAGATGATACTCTCAGGAATGGGACAGGTTCACCTTGAGGTTACCCTTGAAAGGCTAAAGAGGAAATTTGGCGTTGAGGTAATCATGAAAACCCCGAAAATACCTTACAAAGAAACAATTAAAATCTCTACTAAAGCACAGGGGAAATATAAAAGGCAGTCTGGTGGGAGAGGACAGTACGGAGATGCATGGATAGAGATAGAACCACTGCCGAGGGGTAGTGGTTTTGAATTCGTGGATAAGATTGTCGGGGGGGTTATCCCAAGACAATACATTCCTGCTGTAGAAAAAGGTGTTGTTGAGGCTATGCATGAAGGAGTGGTTGCGGGGTATCCACTTATAGATATGAGGGTAACGCTCTACGACGGCTCTTATCACACTGTTGATTCTTCAGAGATGGCATTCAAGATAGCTGGTTCAATGGCTCTGCGCAAGGCTGCTCTTGAGGCAAAGCCTGTAATCCTTGAGCCGATAATGAATGTTGAAGTCTTAACCCCCGAAGACTCACTCGGCGCTGTAATAGGTGATTTAAACTCGAAGAGAGGAAAGGTTCTTGGGGTTCAACCACAGGCAAATACTCAGAAGGTAATCGTCCAGGTTCCAATGGCTGAAATGTTGAGTTATGCACCGACACTCAACTCACTTACAAGTGGAAGGGGGTTGTATTCTATGGAGTTTTCCCATTATGAAGAGGTGCCAGGCCACCTGTCAACAAAGATAATTGCAGAAAAAGAAAAATATAGAAAGGAGAAAGAAGAATAAAGGGGTACCCCAAAAAGTAAAAAGACTTTTTTGGGGATTCAGTGAGGAGGGAGACTCGTATGACGAAGGCAGATATTGTTAGAGGGATACATGAAAAAGTAGGTTTATCAAGGAAAGAGGCGATAGATATCGTAGAGACAATACTGAACACGATAAAGGAAGCACTGAGAGAAGGTGAGATGGTAAAGGTCTCAGGATTCGGTAATTTTGTTGTAAGGAAAAAAGGTTCGAGAAAGGGTAGAAACCCAAAGACAGGTGTTGAGATTGAGATAACACCGAGAAAGATTGTCACATTTAGACCAAGCGCTATATTCAAGGAACTCGTGGCAAATAAGTAGTTATGGATAAACTCTTCTACAGGATAGGAGAGGTAAGTAAACTGACAGGTATAGCACCTTATATACTCAGGTACTGGGAGTCTGAATTCAGTTTTCTCAAACCGAGAAAAAATAATTCGGGACAGAGAGTCTATTTAAAGAAGGATATCGAACTGATTCTTGAGATAAAGAAACTGCTTTATGAAGAACGATATAC